>JASHWA010000201.1 GCA_030044325.1 Bryobacteraceae bacterium | reverse complement strand
ATTTCAGAATATCGCTCCGGGCGCAGAGGTTTCAATGCCACCCCCCTTTCGCTGTGCGTTACGAGTGCTACGATTGGCCCGTTGACCGATCCCTTCCACCTCGACCGCTTCCTCCAAGCCCAGGACCCCGTCTACCGGCGCGTTCTCGCCGAGTTGCGCTCGGCACGGAAAACCTCGCACTGGATGTGGTTCGTCTTTCCGCAGCTCCGCGGTCTCGGCTCCAGCCCGAACGCGGATTACTTCGGCATTTCCGGACGCGCCGAAGCCGAGGCCTATGCGAACCACCGCGTCCTCGGCTCCCGGCTCGCCGAATGCGCGGGGATTGTCAATTCGGTCGAAGGACGCTCCATCGAGCAGATTTTCGGATACCCGGATCACCTGAAATTCCGCTCATCGATGACTTTATTCGCGAGCATTTCTCCTCGAAACGACATTTTCCATCAAACGCTCGATAAGTACTTCGCAGGTGAGCTGGATCGCCGCACGCTCGATTTTCTCGCCCGTTGAATCCCGACTTTCGCTCGAGACACCCGCGAGCGTACGAGCCGCGCCAGCAATGGCGCGGGTTTTTGCCCTGTTCACGCGAAAATAGCTATGGGCTGCGCCGCTGGGCGTAAGACAGCCGGCGAAAACCGACCGGCTGTCCCACAGGGACCCACTATCGATTTCTCCGCGACACGCCACTAGGACCCTGGTACGCGCTCCACCTTAACCGCAGCCGCCTTTTATTCATATGACTTGAGTAATTCACTCTATCGACCGTTCCCGCACTCGCGCCGTACTGTTGGATAGGGCATGGACGCTAACGGGACAACCGCAGCGCGGGACAGGAATGCGCGAAAAACCCGCGTGTTTGTTGCGTTCGCCACCTTGCTCGGCTTCGCCGAACTGGTCACCATCGGGTTCAACTGGCACAGCGCCGACCCCCGCCGGTTCCTCTTTTACCTGGCCCTCGCCGGCGTATGCAGCCTGTTCCAGATCAAGCGCGCCGACCGCGGAGCCGGATTTTCCTTCGGCCTTCCTTTTGTCCTGCTGAGTATCGTCGATCTGAGCGCGCGCGAATCGGTGGTCATCGCATGCGTTGCCACGGCGATCCAGAATCTCCGCTCCGCGGAGCGATTCTCGCTGCGCCGCCTCGGCCTCAGCCTCACCGTGCAAGCCACGGTGATCGCTTCTGCGAGCTTCATCTTTCACTCGCTGCTTCCGCGCTGGCTCCATGATTCGCCCCTGCGGTTCTTCATCGCCTCGGCCGCGCTGTTTCTCGCCAACACCTTTCCGGCCGCGATTCTGCGCCGCTTTTCCGACGATCATCGCCTCGGGGAACTGTGGAAGAGCTCGTATTTCTGGGCCTTCCCTTACTACCTGGTCGCCGGCGCGCTCGCGCAGGTGATGGAGCAGGGGCGCTCCGCGGTCTCTTCGAGCTCTTCGTTTCTTGCCCTGATCGCCTTGTACCTCGCCTACCGGCATTACCGCCAGCAGAAAGCCGAATGGAAAATCCGCGCCCGGCACGCCGAAGATCTGGCCGCGCTGCACCTCCGCGCGATCGAAGGCCTCGCGCTCGCCGTAGAAGCCAAGGACAATCTCAACACGCGCGGCCACATCCGCCGCGTGCAGGTGTACGCTCTGGGAGTCGGCCGCGCCATGGGACTGGCCGGCGCCGAACTGGAAGCGCTCCAGGCCGGCTCACTGCTTCACGACATCGGAAAGCTGGCCGTTCCGGAGCACATCCTCACCAAGCCGGGAAAGCTCACCCCCGAAGAGTTCGCCAAAATGAAGGTGCATCCTCTGGTCGGCGCCGAGATCGTCGAGCAGATGAAGTTTCCCTACCCGGTCGCGCCCATCGTCCGGGCGCATCACGAAAAATGGGACGGCTCCGGTTATCCATACGGGCTGAAGGGCGAAGATATTCCCCTGGGCGCGCGCATCCTCACGGTCGCCGATTATCTGGACGCACTGGTCTCCGACCGTGAATACCGCAAAGGCATTCCGGCGGAAGAAGCCGTCGCGCAGATCGTCGCCGAATCGGGAAAAAGCTTCGATCCGCGCGTGGTGGAAACGCTTACCAACAGGTATCGCGCGCTGGTGAAATCGGCCGACATACAGGCCGCGCAGGGCCCCGTGCTTTCGACGCAGGTTTCCGCCGAGAATACCGCGACTCCCGCCGCGGGCCTGGACCTGTGCGGCCTTCCCGACGCCGCGCCGGCCGCCGATTTTCTCTCCACCATCAACGCCGCGGCGCGTGAACAGCAGCTTCTGAGCGCGACGGCGGAAGCCTCCACATCGCTTGACCCGCAGGAAACCATGCGCCGCATCGAAGTCGCGCTCGAGGGCAAAATTGCGCACGACGCGCTTGCGTTTTTCGTTCCCGAAGCCAATATGCTCAAAGCCGAATTCGCCAGCGGGAGGGCCAGCGGGCATCTGTCGACGCTCGAACTGCCGCTGGGCGAGGGATTGATCGGATGGGTAGCGCAGAATCTGCAACCCGTGGTGAACGGCAATCCTGCGGTGGATGCGGGTTTTTCGAGTGCCTCCACCGACGGGCTGCGCTCCGTGCTCGCGCTTCCGGTATGCGGCGAACACGGCCTGGTCGCGGTGCTGGCGCTATACCGCTCGCAGCGGGACGCCTTCCATCGCGGCGATCTCCAGCTGATCTCCGCGGTGCGATTCAACATCGCCGCCGCATTGCAGAACGCTTTCGCCTTTCGGGAAGCCGAATTTCGCGCGAACCTGGATGGGCTGACCGGGTTGCTTCTGCGATCCCCGTTCGTGCGGCTGATCGACGAGGAGCTCGCCAAGGCGCGCCGCAATAAGCAGCCGCTGGCGCTCATCGTCTCCGAGCTGCCGTCCAAGGAGGAGCTCAACGGCTCGGCGGACGAACTCCTGGTCGCCATCAGCGGGGGATTGCGGGACGCCTCGCGTGATGGCGACCGCATGGGCAGAATCGACGAGAACCGTTTCGCCCTCCTGCTTCCGCGCGTGAAAGCGGCGCACGTGGTCGCGATCCTGGAACGTATGCGCGAGATCGCCGAAAAATCGAGCGCCGCCGTGCTCGGCCATCCCATCGACCTCAAATCCGCCGGCGCGTTCTATCCCGACGACGGCGACGGCGCGCGGCACCTGCTGTCGGTGGTGGAGCAGCGCCTCAAAGGATCGCGCGAGCGATGGGAAGAGAGCCTGGGCGCGCTGATTCGCGCCGGCGCCGAAGCGGAAGCCGAGCCGGAGCCGGCGGACAAATCTACTGCGCTGTGATCTCGGCGGACGGCGCACTGTGCGCGCTCTCCAAGCCGTTCACGCCCACCGCGCTGATTTCGTAGCGATATTTCTTCCCGCTCTGAATCGCGCGATCGCTGTAGGACGGCGCGGCAATCACCGCCGCGGCCTTTTCAAAGGAACCGCCATCGACCGAGCGATACACGTTGTAGCCTTGAAAGCGCGGGTCCGTGCTGCGCTCCCAGGAAAGCCCGATCGCGCCGCTGCCCATCTCCACCGCGAGTCCCGCCGGAGCGGACGGCGCGAAGATGTCGGCGCGCATCACCGGCGCCGATTCCGACATCTCGCTGAACTGTTTTTCATCCACGTAACCGTCGACGAAATAGCGGTATTCGCCGCCGAAATCGGCGTTGGTGTCGAGATATTGGGGTTTGTCGGTGGAGGCGACCAGGGACGGCGTCTCCGCGCCCGAGGCGCGATAAATGTGGAACTGCTCGCCCGGTGCGCCGGACCAGTGGACCTCGATTCCGTCGCGCACATTTTCGGCCTTCAGCCCGGCCGGCTTGGAAAGCGCCGCGCGAACCGTCAGCAACACCAGGTTGGACCAATCCGAAACCTTGCCCTTAGGCCCCGTCGCGCGCGCCGCCAGCACGATATCCTTGCCGATCCAGTTGGCGATGGGGATCTGGCTGGTGAGCGGTCCCGGCCCGGCCGCGGGAACATCGTACTTTTTGGCCGATGCGGCCCATGCGAAGATATTCCACGGGTTGGGAGCGACGCCCGCGGCCACTTCCACCGACTCGACGCTCTTGAGCGGAAGCCCTTCGGTGGTGAGCGGCGGAATGGTGAATTCGGCGATGATTTTTTCGCCGAACTCCGCTGCGCGAAGATCGGAAACGTGCTGCGGCATATCGAGCGTGGGCGGCTGAACCGGCCCGACATATCCGCAGGAGGCCAGCAGCACGGCAGCGAAGACGGTGGGATAGCCGACCCTCACAAAATGTAGCGCGTCAGATCCTGGTCCTTGACGATGTCGGCGAGCTGCTTCTGCACGTATGCGGCGTCCACCTTGACCGCTTTCTTTTTGAGATCGGGTCCGTCGAAGGAAACGTCTTCGAGCAGTTTCTCGAGGATGGTGTGCAGCCGCCGCGCGCCGATGTTTTCGGTCGACTCGTTCACACGCGCGGCCATGGAGGCGATCTCCTTGAGCGCGTCTTCGCTGAAGGTGAGTTTGATCCCCTCGGTGTCGAGCAGCGCCTGGTACTGCTTGATCAGCGCATTCTTCGGTTCCTTGAGAATGCGAATAAAATCCTCTTCGTTGAGCGATTTCAGCTCTACGCGAATGGGGAAGCGGCCTTGCAGCTCCGGGATCAGGTCGCTGGGCTTGGAAACATGAAAGGCGCCCGCGGCGATGAACAGAATGTGATCGGTGCGCACGAAGCCGTAGCGCGTGTTGACGGTGGTGCCTTCGACGATGGGGAGGATATCGCGCTGCACGCCTTCGCGGCTCACGTCCGGCCCATGGCCGGCTTCGCGTCCCGCGATCTTGTCCACTTCATCCAGGAACACGATGCCGCTGCGCTCGACGCGCTCGATCGCGATGCGCGTCACCTGGTCCATGTCCACCAGCTTCTGCTCTTCTTCCTGCACCAGGTAATCGAGCGCTTCGCCGACGCGCATCTTGCGCTTGCGCGTGCGGCCTCCGAACAGCCCGGGAAGGACGTCTTTCAAATTGATGTCCATTTCCTCGAGGCCGGTCGCGGTGGAAAGTTCAAAGGTGGGGCCGCGCTCCTTCACGTCCACTTCGACGATGCGGTCGTCGAGCTTTCCGGCGCGCAGCTTTTCGCGCA
>JASHWA010000020.1 GCA_030044325.1 Bryobacteraceae bacterium | reverse complement strand
GCGGAAAAAGGGGACTGACACCTTTTTCCGGAACGTCAATCCGACCCGCCCCGATCGACCCGTCGAGCTGACCATGAGCGGCGGACAAATCGTGCCGATCGGCTCGTAAAGGCCGCCGAACTCGAAACAGCGATACGCGAAGTGCGTAGTTAGTGGTTGGTAGTGAGCCGTCGGCTGCGCACAAACGACGGCCAACTACAAACCACTCACCACTCACCACTCACCACTCACTTCTCCGCCTCCAGCGGAATCTCAAAATAAAAATAATCCTGGCCCGTAGCCGCGTCCTTCAAGCCGGTGAGATACAGCTTCGAACCCGGCATGTTCTGCGTCTCGAAATAAAAAAACCCATACGCCGATTCGCCCGCCGGAAGCATCTTCGCCGCGAACGCGCGCGTCTCGATTTCGGTGGTGTTCAGCGGACCTTTTTTCGGACCGTGCGGGAACGGATCGGGATAGGGCGACGATCCCCGCAATTTGGGCGGCTTCACGTTCGATCCGATGTACAGCACGTCGTCGGCCGGCGTCGCGTCCACGTGGCGATTGCCCGGATCGACGAACTCGGCATGCAGGTCCAGCCGCAGCGCTTTTCCCGTGCCGTTCTGAAGAATCAGCAGCACCGGCAGCACGCCGTATTTATACGGATTGGCTTTGCCGAACGCCAGCTTCATCTGCTCTTCGCCGGTGTAGGGCACCGCCGCGATGGTGATTTTTTCCACGGTCTGATGGTTCGGATAGGAAGCCGCGGGATCCACCGTGAAGCGCTTGTCCTTGTCGTCCCCCGCCGCCGCCGCTATACTCAGAAGAACGATCAACGCCACTGGTCTCATTTATTTCCTTTATCAGCTTCTGGAGATCGCCCTCAGTCCCGCGATCGCCCTCTATTTACTTTACCGGGGAATCCGCGATCCCACATATTTCGCCGGCATGGCTGAGCGGCTCGGCCGCCTTCCCGATTCTTTTCACTCGACGGCCACGGGCGGAATCTGGTTTCATGCGGTGTCGGTGGGCGAGGTGCTTTCCGTCGTGGAGTTGGTCCGGCGGGTGCGAGAAATTCGCCCCGGGACGCCCGTTTACGTTTCAGTCTCGACGCTGGCGGGCCGCGCGCTCGCGGAAAAAAAATTCGGTGCCAACGTCTTTTTCGCCCCGCTCGACTACCGTTCCGTGGTGCGGCGCGTTCTGCGGCGCCTGCGCCCTGCGGCGGTGGTGATTCTTGAAACCGAGATCTGGCCGAATCTGTTTCGCGAGTCGAAGCGCGCGGGCGCGTCACTATTGATCGTCAACGCGCGCATCTCCGATCGCGCCTATCCGCGCTACCGGCGCTTTCGCGCCTTCTTTCGTCATGCGCTCCGCTTAACCGACGCGATTCTCGCGCAGAGCGATGAGGACGCGCGGCGCTTTCAATCGATCGGCGCGGAACGTGTTCGTGTAGCGGGAAACCTCAAGTTCGATCTGACTCCGCCCGGCGCCATCGCCCCGGAGCTTGCGGAGTTTCTCGATCGCGTCCGCGCGAAAAAAATCTTCATCGCCGCGAGCACCATGACCGGCGGCTCGATCGATGAAGACGATGCGGTCATCGCCGCCATTCCGCGGCGCCCGGATGTTCTGACGATTCTCGCTCCGCGAAAACCGGAGCGCTTCGACCTCGTCGCCCAAAAACTGGAACGCTCCGGCCTCACGTTTGTGCGGCGCAGCCGCGGCCTGCGCGGCTCGATGCCGGATTTACCGGCTGTTTTGCTGCTCGATTCGATCGGCGAGCTCGCGGCGCTGTTCCAGCTCGCCGATGTCGTTTTCATGGGCGGCACGCTCGCCGATCGCGGCGGCCACAACCTTCTCGAGCCGGCGTTTTTCGGAAAACCGGTCGTCATCGGCCCGCACATGGAAAATTTCGCGGAAATCGCCCGCGAATTTCACGATTCCGGCGCGATTTTCGAAATCCGCGAGCCAGCGGAACTTGGCCTCGCGATCGCCAAGCTGCTCGACGATCCGGGCGAATACGGCTCGCGCGCCCGCCAGCTCGCGATTTCCAAGCGCGGAGCCGGCGCGCGAATGGTCGATGCCATCTTCGCCGCCGCCGATGACGCAATTCCGAACCCTCCGCGCACGATCTTTGCGCGCCTGCTGCTGGCGCCGCTCACCTGGCTCTGGCGGGCCGGAAATCGCCTGAACGCATCGCGAAAATCGCGGACCCTCTCGACGCCCGTGATCAGCATCGGCGCATTAACCATGGGCGGAGCCGGCAAGACGCCCGTCGCCGCGCACCTGGCTCAGCGTTTGCGCGAATCCGGCTGCAATCCCGCGATCCTGACCCGCGGCTACAAGAGATCCTCGCGCCCAGCCCTGATCGTCGCGCGCGGCGAAGCGGCGGATCGCAGCGCCACCGGCGATGAGGCGTCCATCTTCATCTCCCGCGGCGACGCTCATGTGGGCATCGGCGCGGATCGTTTTTCCGTCGGCCGGCGCATGGAAGAAACGCTCGCGCCGGACGTTTTTCTGCTCGACGACGGATTCGCCCACCGGCGCCTCGCGCGCGCTTTCGACGTCGTTCTGATCGATGCGGCCGATCCTCTCGCCGGTGGTATGTTTCCGCTGGGCCGGCTGCGCGAACCGCTCGATGAGCTCAAGCGCGCGGATATCATCATCCTCACGCGTTCGCAACGCGGCCGCGGCACGCCCGCAATCGACCGGCTTCTAAAGAGGTACAATGCCCCAATATTTCGCGCACGCGCGGTCCCCGTGGAATGGATTTCGATCGATGGTGGACGGCATCCGGCTGCGGCGAGATTTGAAAACGCGGGTGCGTTTTGCGGGCTGGGATCGCCCGGCGCGTTCTGGAGAACGCTCGATGAGCTGGGGATCGCAACCCTGTGGCGGCGGGAGTTCATGGATCATCATAAGTACAGCGC
>JASHWA010000200.1 GCA_030044325.1 Bryobacteraceae bacterium | reverse complement strand
CAACTGTTCGAGATTGAACTGGCCCGGATCGGCGTTGCGGCGTTTGAGGTGAATGCGGAAAATCTCGAGCTGTTCCTCTTCAAGTGGCAGATCGACGAAAAAGACCTCGTCGAAACGGCCCTTGCGGATCATTTCGGCGGGAAGCAGGTCGATGCGGTTGGCCGTCGCGGCCACGAACAGCCCGCGCGCTTTCTCCTGCATCCAGGTCAGGAAGAACGCGAACATGCGGCCCTGCTCGCCGGTGGATTCGGTGGAGGTGACGGCCATTTCGATTTCGTCGAACCACAGCACCGCGGGCGCCATGTCTTCCATCATCCGGCAGGCGGCGACGAATGCGCCTTCGGGCCGGCCGTGGCGTCCCGAAAAAATCTCGATCATGTCCACGCGATACAGCGGAAGCTCGAAGCTGGACGCGATGGCCTTGACGCACAGGCTTTTTCCGCAGCCCGGAATCCCCATCATGAGCAGGCCTTTGGGGACGATTTCCGCGTCCAGGCTTTCGCGCATCTGGAACAGTTTGCGCCGCTCGAGCAGCCATTTTTTCAGATTTTCGAGGCCGCCGACCTGGCCGAGCTGGGTGCCCTCGGAGATGAACTCGATCACACCGGTGCGGTTGATGAGCAGGCGCTTTTCTTCGAGCAGCAGCGGCAGCGCTTCCGCGCCGAAAGATCGGCCCGCGCTCAAGACGCGGCGCAGCGCGTAGCCCGCTTCATCGAGCGTGAGGCCCTGAAGCGCGACGGCGACGCGGCCGAGATCCGCCTCGCCGATCTCGCCGCGCTCATCGCGCACGAAATCGGTCAGCTCGACGATATCGGGCGGGCGCAGCTCGAGAAACAGAATGCTGCGCTCCAGCTCTTCGGGAATGAAGCGGACCGCGGAGGTGATGACGACGAACTTGCCGCGGCCGGCGCAGATCCCGGCGAGATCGCGCAGGCGGCGCCGGGCTTCGGCGGATTCGCGCAGGGGCTCGTGAAAATCCTTGAGGTGAAAAATTCCCGCGCCGGGGTATGCGGCGATGAAATCGAGAGCGGCGCGGGGAGCATCGGCGCCGGATTGGGGCGCGTCTCCTTCGCGGCGCATGCCTTCGGTGAGGCTCCAGGTCCACACGGGAATTTCCGCCGATTGCGCCAGCCGTCCGCGCGCGACCTCGGCGAGCACTCGCGCGATGCGCTGCTCTTCGGCCGAGCGAACGTACACGAGCGGCCGGCCGGATTCGAAAATCTCGCGAATGGTTTTCGCCGCGCGGCTCTCGGCCGGCGTGGATTGCCTGGGCGTGATTGCGCTTACCCCCTTGAAACTTCATTATCGGCGATAAACTGGTGAGGGCAGTGGAACGCAAGATTTTCTGGCTGATTTTCGCGGTGCTGGGATTCGGCGCGGACATGATTCTGCCGATGTGGTGGGCGCTGGGCGCGACCATTCCGATCATGCTGGTGAGCTGGTGGATCGCGTACCGGAGCGGCTGGTTTTAGGCAGGCTGCTGGTGTCCTGAGTTAGAAGTTCGTTGAAGAAGTCACGCAGCCTGAAGCCGAGCGGCTGGCGCGGACCGCTCGCCAGTTGTTCTGCGATCACGCGAGCGAAGCACAATGCGGACTTTACGACGAACTTCTCACTCAGGACATTAGCGCGATCTCCAGGTTTCGATCAGGCTGCGCAGCGCGAGGGGCCTGCGGCGTCCGGCGACGATTCGCGCGAGCTCGATGGCGGCCCAGACGAAATACGCGATGGTCACCGCTTTTGCCGACGCGGGATCAGCGAAGGGGATCGCAAACAGCGCCAGCAGGATCGCAGCTTCCCACCACGCCAGCTCCATATTGATCAGAAAAATCAAACCCACCAGCGCCTGGCCGAGGGTCAGCAGCAACTGCAAGCGCTGCTCGGCATCGAACACGATCACGCGCGGCGCGCCCACGCTGATCGAATAGACGACGGGAAGCATGGCCATCAGCAGCGTCCACTGATTGATGTTGCTTGAAACCATGTTCATCAGGGCCATCGGCGCGCGGCCGGACGAGCGCGCGAAATACACCGTCGACGCCATTTCCGGAAATTCGGAAACCACCGGCGCGACCCATTGGATGAAGACGAAATTGGGAATGCCGGCGAGCGCGGCGAGCGCGATGAGGCTCGCAAGAAACGGTTCCGCGGATTCGTAAATCAGCGCGCCGCCGGCGACAAACAGCGCGGCGATGAGCGCGATGCGGCGGATGCGCGGCGATTTCACGATGGCGCGGGGAATGCTTTCGAGCGCTTCGACGGACTCGTGCCCCTCCGCAGGAAGCTTGCCGAGGACCATCAGATACACGGCGTAGATTAGGGTCAAGACGGCCGCGTCCTGGATCGCGAGCGAATTTTTCGCCGCGATGACGGCGACGTAAACGATGGAAACCAGGAGTCCCGCGACTTCGATGGAGTGCTGCGGCGCGAGGCGAATCGCCCGGAGCGGCGTTTTCGAGCGGCGCCGGTGCGCCATGGCGGCGGTGAAATAAATCACGGGCCAGCCCAGGCCGGTGAGCAGGCGCAGCGCGCCGGTGAGGTTGGCGAGCAGGAGGGGAACCTGCTGCTTCCAGGCGAGCACCGCTTCCACCGCGAATTCGGGCAGGGTCTGAAGCCAGGCGAGAATCGCCAGCGCGAATCCCTGGGCGATGAAATACTGCGCCGATTCAGCCGCCCACGCGATCATCAGCGCGGAGACGAGAATCGCGGGAGCGGTCCACAGGATGGTGGAGGGCGCGGTTACCCGGATCGGCGCGGCAAACAGCAGGAACGCGAAAAAGATCGGGAAAACGCTCAATCGGCGCAACAGCCTCATGGTACAACGAACGTATGCCCACCTTTCGCGTCGCGACTCCGCAGCACGCCTACGACGCGATTGTCGAGCGCGGCTCGATTGCGCGCGCGGGCGAGTTCCTTCCCCAGGGCGCGGGGAAAATTTTTGCGATCACGGAGGAGCGGATCTGGAGCCTGCACGGCCGCGCGATCGCGGCGCTGGCGGATGAAGCGATTTTTTTCCCGGGCGGCGAAGCGCGCAAGCGGCTATCCGAAGTGGAGGCGCTGGCCGAACGGATGGTGGCGGCGGGCGCGGACCGTTCGAGCGTGGTGATCGCGCTGGGAGGGGGAATCGTCAACGACGTGGCCGGATT
>JASHWA010000019.1 GCA_030044325.1 Bryobacteraceae bacterium | reverse complement strand
CTCCGCTCCGCCCGCCGGTCGAATCCGGCCGCGCTCGCTCTCGCGCTTTTTGACGAGAGGAGGCAGCGAAAAATGCGCAGAAAAGTCTTAAACGCTATCCGGAAATTCCTGGCTGTCCGCGTCCCCATGGCGCGCATCAACGGCATCCGCACGCGCTGAAACCCATAAACCGGGCTGTTTGCGGCGCGACAGTAATGGAGCGCGTTGGTCGCGCCTTACCCAATCTCGGAAAATGCTCTAAGCCTTCGCTTTTTTCACTTCTTCCACCAGCGCCGGCACCACTTCGAACAGGTCGCCGATAATCCCGTAATCCGCGACCTCGAAAATCGGCGCGTTCGCGTCCTTATTGATCGCGACAATCGTTTTCGCGCCTTTCATCCCCACCAGGTGCTGGATCGCGCCCGAAATCCCCACCGCCATGTAGACCTTCGGCGCTACCGTCTGCCCGGAGCTGCCCACCTGCCGCTCCATCGGAAGCCAGCCCGCGTCGCAGATCGGCCGCGATGCCGCCAGCTCCGCGCCCAGCGCCTTGGCCAGCTCCTCCACCACCGGAATGTTTTCCTTTTCTTTGATCCCGCGCCCCACCGAAACGATGATTTCCGCCGCCGTCAGATCCACCGCCCGCGCCGATTCGCGGAACGGAGCCTCCGGTTTCTGCCGCGGCGCCTCGATTTCCGGCCCAAACGCTTCCACCGCCGCCGACCCCGCTTCGAGCGCATCCGCTCGCCACGCCCCCGCTTGCAGCGACGCGAAATACGGTTGTGAGCCGCTCACCCGCACGTCGCCGTTCAGTTTCCCCTGGAACAACAGCCGCACGAACACCGGCGAGCCTGCATCGAAGCGCACCGCGATCACGTCGCTGATCAAAACCTGGTGGAATCGCGTCGCCACTTTCGGCGCGAAATCGCGTACCTGATAGGTGTGCGGAAACAGCACCAGCGTCGCATTCGACTTGCGCACCAGCGCTTCCACCGCGGCCGTGTACGCATCCGCCGTGTAATCCTTCAACCAATCGTTCTCAACCGACCACACCTTGGCGACCTTCTTCGTCGCCGCCTCTTTGGCCAGCTCCGGCGCGCCGATCACCGCCGCCTCCACCGCAACCCCCAGCGTCGCGCCCAACTGCTGCCCCGCCGCCAGCGTCTCCCACGACATGCGATGCCACTTTCCGCCCTGCTGTTCCAAGACCACCAGAACGCTCATATCACCCTCACCTCGAACTTCAATTTCTCCACCAGCTTCGCCGCGGCCGCCTTCGCGTCGCCTTCAAACAATTGCGCCTGTTTTGTCTTTTGCGGAAGATAGATTTTCTCGATCACCGCCGTCGATGTGGGCAGCCCGCCCAGATCCGCGGCGGTCACGCGCTTGATCTCTTTCGTCTTCGCTTTCTTGATTCCCATCAGCGTCGCGTAGCGCAGCTTGTTGATGCCGCTCTGAATCGTCAACACCGCCGGCAACGGCATAACGATGTGCTGGAACCACCCGTCTTCAAGCTCGCGCTTCACGCGAATGCTCCGATCGCCCACCTCCACCTGCATGATGATCGTCGAATGCGCGAGGCCCAGCAGCTCCGCTACCACCACGCCCGTCTGCCCATAACCCAAATCGTCCGATTGCAGCCCGGTCAGAAACAGATCCGGATTTTCCGCCTTCGCCGCCCCGGCCAGCAGTTTCGCCACGCCCAGCGTATCGAGCGTGTTCAGATTTTCTTCTTCAATGTGAATCGCACGGTCCGCGCCCTTGGCCAGCGCTTCTCGAATGGTCTGCGCCGCCCGCGCCGGACCCGCGCACAGCGCGATCACCTCGCCCCCGTGCTTTTCCTTGAGCTGCAAAGCTTCCTCGAGCGCGTACGCATCCGGCTCGTTCACCTCGAAACTCAAATCCGCTTCCTGAATCCATTTGCCCGCTGCGTCCACGCGAAGCTGCGAGTCGCGGACCGGCACTTGTTTAATCGCAACAATGATTTTCATATTGAGTTAGTGGTGCGTGGTCGGTGGTGAGCCGGCGTCGACTGACCGCTCACCACTCACTACTCACCGGGTTTTCTAAATATCAGACATCCATTCGTCCCCCCAAACCCGAACGAATTCGACAGCGCGTACTCGATCTTCATCGCTCGCGCCTGGTTGGGAACGTAATCCAGATCGCACTCCGGATCGGGACATTCGTAGTTGATGGTCGGCGGCGCAATCTGGTCGCGAATCGCCAGCACCGAAATTCCCGCCTCCAGCCCGCCCGCTCCGCCCAGCAGATGCCCCGTCATCGATTTGGTCGAGCTCACCGCCACCTTCTTCGCATACTCGCCGAAAACGCGTTTGATCGCGGTCGTCTCGATGCGATCGCCCACCTCGGTCGAGGTTCCGTGCGCGTTGATGTAATCGATCCGCTCCGGCTCGATGCGCGCGTCGCGCAGCGCGTGGCGCATCACCCGGTACGCTCCGTCGCCGTCTTCCGATGGCGAAGTAATATGATACGCGTCCGCCGACATCCCGTATCCCACTACCTCCGCCAGGATCGGCGCGCCGCGCCGCCGCGCGTGCTCCCGTTCCTCTAAAATCAAAATCCCCGCGCCTTCCCCGATCACGAATCCGTCGCGCATCCTGTCCCACGGCCGCGACGCGCGCTGCGGTTCGTCGTTGCGCTGCGAAAGCGCGCGCATCGCCCCGAATCCGCCCACCGCCAGCGGAGTGATGCACGCCTCCGTCCCGCCGCAGATCATCACATCGGCATCGTCGTGTTGAATGATCCGGAACGAATCGCCGATCGAATGCGCGCTCGTGGTGCACGCCGTCGCCGTCGCCGAATTCGGCCCCTTCGCGCCGGTGCGAATCGAAACGTAGCCCGACGCCAGGTTGATGATCGTCGCCGGAATGAAAAACGGCGACATGCGGTCGGGACCTTTTTCCAGCAGAATCTTGTGCTCGCGCTCGATAATTTCGAATCCGCCGATCCCGCTCCCGATATACACGCCGCTCCGGTCCGATTCCTCCGGATGCACCCGGAAACCCGAAGATTCCAGCGCAAACTCCGTCGCCGCGATGGCGAACTGGATAAAGCGCCCCATCTTCTTGATCTCTTTTTTCTCGATATACGCCGCCGGATCGAAGTTCTTCACCTCTCCCGCGATGCGGCACTTGAACGCGGCGGCGTCGAACTGCGTGATCGGGCCAATACCGTTCTGCCCCGCCTGGATCGCCTCCCAAACGGGTTCCGTGCCGTTTCCGACCGAAGCCAGCAGTCCGACTCCGGTGACTACAACTCTACGCTCTCCCACGCAATTCCCTAGGATTTCTTTTTGGACTCGATATAGTCGATCGCATCCTTGACGGTCTGGATCTTTTCCGCATCCTCGTCCGGGATGTCCAGGTCGAACGCTTCCTCAAACGCCATCACCAGCTCGACAATGTCAAGCGAGTCCGCGCCGAGATCATCGACGAAGCTGGCGGTGGGATCGACTTGCGCCTCGTCCACGCCGAGTTGTTCCACGATGATTTGCTTGACCTTCTGCTCAACAGACATGCATCCTCCCGGGATTGTTTTGGAACTCATTGATTCTACCCGGTTGAATCCTCTCAAGGCAAGCCGCGCCCGGCTCCTGAATCCCGGTGCCTGAATCCAACAAAACTCTATT
>JASHWA010000018.1 GCA_030044325.1 Bryobacteraceae bacterium | reverse complement strand
AGATTTTCCCGCCGCTTTCGATCGACATGATCGAGGTCGGCGAATCCACCGGCGCACTTCCCGCGATGCTTGGCAGCGTGGCCGAGTTTTATGAAGACGACGTCGCCACCCGCACCACCGCCGCCCTCAGCCTGATCGAGCCGATGATCATGATCTGCATGGGCATTTTCGTCGCCTTTGTGCTGATTTCGCTATATCTACCGATTTTCTCGCTGGCCGATTCCATCCGCGCGTAAGTTCGTTCCTTCTATTAGCGAACACGGTCGACTTCTCTTTTTGTTCTCCTTTTGGCCCGTGGGTTCGTTTCGTAGTTGTGACGTAAGTCGCTGAAATATAGGCTGCACGTCGGAGGCTGAGCGAGCGTCAAAGCTTAAAGAGAGATCCCACGGGATCCTTGCGCCATGGCAGCCCACGGAAATTTGCCCGCCGATCCGATCCAGGAAGCCGTCCGCGCGAAGGCTGTTGCCGAGCGCTACTATCACGAATTCGTCGATCTCCGCGAAGTCAAAATCGACCACGACCTGTTCCATTCGATCCCCGTCGATCTGATGTTTCGCTATAATTTCGTCCCCATCCAGGCGCACAACGGATCGCTTGAAATCGCGCTCGCCGACCCGCGGAACCTGGGGCTGATCGACGAGCTGGCCGTTCTGCTCGGCAAAAAGCTGCGGGTCAAAGTCGCAACCCTTTCGCAAATCGCCGATCTGCTCAAAAAGACCGAGCAGAGTCAGCGCGTGCTCGAAGAAGTCACCGAGGGTTTCACGCTCGACGTCGTCGGCGAAGAGGAGAATCCCGAAGAGACCCTGTCCATCGACAAGCTGAGCGCGGATTCCGAAATCGCGCCCGTCATCAAGCTGGTCGATACCACCATCTTCAACGCGCTCGAACGCCGCGCGAGCGATATTCACATCGAAACGCGCGACCAGGAAGTGGCCATCAAGTACCGCATCGACGGCGTCTTGCATTACGCCATGCCGCCCATCTCCAAGGACTGGCATTCGACCATCATTTCGCGCATCAAAGTCATGTCCGAACTTGACATCGCTGAACGGCGAGTGCCTCAGGATGGCCGTTTCCGTGTCCGCTATAAGAACCGGTTGATCGATTTCCGCGTTTCCATCATGCCGACCATCCATGGCGAAGATGCGGTGCTCCGCGTTCTCGATAAAGAGTCGATGAGCGAAAAATTCGCCAAGCTTTCGCTCGACGTGGTGGGGTTCGCCGACTCGGACCTGATCAAATTCCGGCGCTACATCAAGGAACCGTACGGGATGGTGCTGGTCACCGGGCCCACCGGTTCCGGAAAAACCACCACGCTGTACGCCGCGCTTTCGGAAATCAAGAACGACGAGGATAAGATCGTCACCATCGAAGATCCCGTCGAATATCAGATCAAGGGAATTACGCAGATTCCCGTGAACGAGAAAAAAGGGCTGACGTTTGCGCGCGGCCTGCGCTCGATTCTGCGCCACGACCCGGATAAGATCATGGTCGGCGAAATCCGCGACCAGGAAACCGCGCAGATCGCCATCAACGCCGCGCTCACCGGCCACCTGGTGTTCACCACCGTGCACGCCAACAATGTTCTGGACGTTCTCGGCCGCTTCCTGAACATGGGCGTCGAGCCGTACAATTTTGTGTCTTCGCTCAACTGCATCCTGGCGCAGCGGCTGGTGCGCGTCATCTGCCCGCACTGCAAGAAAGCCATCGATCTGGCCGATAACGACCTGATCGAGAGCGGATTGAATCCGGAAACCTGGAAGGACGTGGTGTTTTACGAAGGCACGGGGTGTTTTGAATGCGGCGGGACGGGGTTCCGCGGGCGCAGCGCCATTCATGAGCTGCTCGATTTGAGCGAACATATTCGCGAGCTGATTCTGGCCAAGCGCCCGTCCTCCGAGATCCGGCGCGCGGCGCGCGAGGAAGGCATGACCTTCCTGCGCGAATCGGCGCTCAACAAGGCGCGTTCCGCCGTGACGACGCTCAAAGAGATTAATAAAGTTACGTTCATTGAGGGATGATTGTCGTTCTTGAATCAAATCACGCGCCTGGTCAAAGACCCTCCGCCCAGCCACCTGTTCGAGCTTTCCGAAGCCGGCCTGGCGTTCGCGCAGGGCGGTGAGACCGGATTCGAGCCTTTTGAGGCAGGGACGCTGGTGCCCTCGCCTGTCGAAGATAATATCCTGCGCGCCGACGCGATCCTTTCGACCATCCACAGGCTGGCGCCCGCCGCGCACGCCAAGAAACGCAAACCGGCGGCCGTGATTTTGCCCGACTACGCCGCGCGCGTCACCGTGCTCGACTTCGATTCGTTCCCGCAAGCGGCCGAGGAGCAGGCGTCGCTGGTGCGCTTTCGCGTGAAAAAAACCATCCCCTTCGATATCGATTCGGCCGCGGTGAGTTATTTCGTCCAGCCCGCGCCTTCCGGACAAAAGAAAGTCGAAGTGCTGGCGGTGACGGTCGCCCTCGAAGTGATCGCGCGATACGAGGCGCTGTTCCGCAGCGCGGGTTTTCATCCGGGGGTGATCACCACCTCGGCCATCGCCGCGCTCAACCTGCACAAGCCCGAAGCGATCGCGGTGCTGGCGAAGCTTTCGGGACACGCGCTGACCGTCGCGGTGATCGCCGGAGTCGTGATCAAGCTGTTCCGCTGCGTGAGCATCGAGGAAACCAGCGCGGACGAAGTCCTCGCCGTGCTCCACCCCACCTTCGCCTACGTCGAGGATGAATTGAAACAACCGGTGAGCAAATTGATTTTATGCGGCATCCCGCAGGACGCCGCCGCGGGCCTCAAATGCGAGGTGGAAGTGCTGCGCAGCAGGTTCGGGACGCCGGGGCCGCATAACGCGGGGCTGCTGGGGTACCTGGAACAGGTGGCGGGCTGATGCGCATTCCCATCAATCTATCGAGCGAGCCGTTCCGCAAGGACCGGCCGATGTTCCTCGCCTCGGCGGCCTGCGCGATCGTGCTGGTGGTGTTCCTGGGGATCATGATTTCGCTGATCCTGAATGAGCGCGCGCGCGCCAAGGACGCGCGGCTGGCGGTCGAAAAGCTGAGCGCGCAGGCGCAGTCGGCCGCGGCGGAACAGGCTAAGCTGGACGCGTTCCTGCGCGAGCCGACCAACGCGCAGGTGCTCGCACAGAGCCAGCTCTTAAATACGCTGATCCAGCGGAAATCGATCAGTTGGACGCGGATTTTCGCCGATCTTGAAAGCGTGATGCCCTACGACGTCGAAGTGATTTCGGTGCGCCTTCCGGCCATCACTTCAAGCAATGAAGTGATGCTCGACATGGTGGTCGGCGCGAAAGATCCCACCGCGGTGATCGGATTTTTGAAGAAGCTCGAAGAATCGCCGCTGTTCGGGCCGATTGAAGGGCACAGCTCGCTGCCGCCTTCCCAGAATGACCCGCTGTACCGCTATCGCGTGACGGTGAACTATGCGCAGAAGCTTTAAAATCCGCGAGCCGCAGACGGTGGTGCGCGCCATCCTCGGCACGCTGGTGCTGGCAAACCTGGTCGCCGCGGGACTGGTTCTGTTCCCTCCCGGCGGTTCGGCGGAACAGCTGGAACGCGAGCGCGTCACGCTCGAGAGCCAGCTTCGCTCGCAACTGGCGCGTCTTGAAACCACCCGCACGCACGCGGCGGCGGTTCAAAAAGGACGCCAGCAGGGCGACGATTTTCTGGGCAAATATTTTCTGAACAACCGGACGGCGTTTTCAACGGTCCTGACGGAGCTCGAAACCGCGGCGCAGCAGACCAAGCTCAAACAGCGCGACCACGCCTACACGCTCGAACCCGTCGAGGGGTCCGATAATTTAAGCACCATGAGCATCACGGCGGCGTACGAGGGCACCTATCAGGACTTGATGCACTTTGTCTATGCGATCGACCGCGCGCCCGGGCTGCTGGTCATCGAATCTCTGAGCGTGGCGCCGCAGACTAAGAGCGATGTGCTTGAAGTGAGCATGAAGCTGAACACGTTTGTGCGCGACGCGGGTGACACTGGCGGCGAATGAAACTGATTCCTTCTAACGTCGGAGCGAATAAGAGGAATCTCGCGATTCTGGGCGCTCTCGCCGTGGTCCTGATCGGCGTGTTCATCTATGACGCGTCGTCGTCGTCTTCGTCTTCAAGCGGCCCGGTTTCGATGCCCGCTCCCGTTCCCATGGCTACCGAGGCGAGTCCTGTTCCGCCGCGCACAACCTCCCCTGTCCCGGTATCGATCGAACGGAGAGTGCGGCACGACAATGGCCGCGTCGAGGATTACCGTCCTACCCTCAAGCTCAAAGAGGGCACGGATGTGAGCAAGATCGACCCCACCGTGCGTGTCGAGCTGCTGGCCAAGCTGCGGGAGATGGAGATGAAAGGCGGCGTGCGCAGCGTCTTCGCGTTCGGCGCCGCGCCTCCCCCGCCGGTCGACCCGATCAAAGTGATCGCGCAGCAAAAAGCCGACGAGGAAGCGAGGAAGATCGCGGAGAAAAAGGCCGAAGAGGCGAGGAAACCGCCCGGTCCGCCGCCGCCGCCGGCGATTCCGCTCAAATTCTTCGGCTATTCGGCGCGCGGCGCCACCAAGCGGGCGTTTTTCCTCGATGGCGACGATATCGACGTCGCCTCGGAAAACGAGCTCATCAAGAATCGCTATAAAGTCGTCAAAATCGGCGTAAACTCGGTGGTAGTGGAGGATACGCAGTTCAAAGACGAGCAGACGCTGCCGCTGGTGGCGGAGTTGCAGGGATGAAGGAATCGGTTCCCAATTCAAAGAATGCGGGTGTGGGCACGCGAGGCGAGGCGTCGGCAAACGTGCCGGCATGGCACGCAGGAGTGCGTGCGCCACGTGGCGAGCGTGGATTTGCTTTGCTGGTGATCTTCCTGCTGGCCGCGTCGGTCGCGCTGATGCTGTACATGCAGATGCCGCGCGTCGCTTTCGAGGCGCAGCGCGATAAAGAACAACTGCTGATCGATCGCGGCGAGCAGTACAAGCGCGCCATCCAGGAGTATTTCGTCAAGAACAGGAAATATCCGTCGTCGATCGACGATCTCGATAAAAGCAGCGCCAACAACCAGCGCTTTCTGCGGCGGCGCTATATCGACCCGATGACCGGCAAAAGCGAATGGCGGCTCATCCACGTGAACGCCGCCGGGCAGTTGACCGATTCGCTGGTGGAAAAACCCGCCGGAACTTCGGGTGCGAGCGGAGCCTCCGGCGCGAGCGGCTCGGGAGGGTCGGGTGCGAGCGGAGCGAGCGGCGATGACGGCCCCACCGTGAACGCAGCCGTGTACCAGCGTCCCAGCGACCGCACGCTGACACCCGCCGGTCCTTCGACGCCGGAAAATGTCGATCCCAACGACCCGCGCTACTGGCCGCCGATCACGCTCGCGCCGATTCAGCCCAGCGGAGCGACCGGTCCCCAACCCGGCCAGGCTCCCCCGCAGCTTCCGGGCTTGCTTCCCGGTCAACCCCCGCAAGCCGGACAGGTTCCCGGTCAGACGCCGGGCCAGTTTCCGGGCCAAGCCCCGGGCCAACCTCCCATCCAGCTTCCCGGAATGCCCGGCGGGATTCCCACCGGACAGTTGCCGGGTCAAAACCCGACTGCGCCGGGCGGCCAGGGCGCGTTTGGCGGACAGGGCGCGCCGGCCAATCCCGTGGTCGGCGCGATCAATGGAATGTTGACCGGCGCGTCGCCTGCGGGACAGCCGGGACAAAACATGTCCGGCGGACTTGCCGGGGTCGCGAGCCTGTTCAAAGGTCCCAGCATCAAAATCTACAATACCCAGCAGAAGTACCAGAATTGGGAGTTCATTTTCAAGCTGAATAACGGGCAGCCGGGGGCGCCGGCCGGGGGATCGCAGGGAACGCAGAATCCGAACGGCCAGAATCCATCCGGAGCATCGGGCCCCGGCGGCCAGACACCCACGGCGCCCACTTCGCCGACCCTCGGAAGCTCGCAACCCAACCAGCAGCAGAATTAGGTGGCGCACGGCCGAGCGTCCCGTCCTGCGCCGCGATTCGCCGGTGAACTAGACTGTTGATTTGGTCCAATCGGCGGAAGTCGTCATTGTCGGAGGCGGAATCGTCGGCGCCAGCATCGCCTATCATCTCACCAGCGCCGGATGCCGCGACGTGGTGATCCTCGAACGCGAATCGCATCAAGGCAAGGGATCCACCGGAAAAAGCATGGGAGGCGTGCGGGCCCAGTTTTCGACACCCTCGAGCATCCGCATGTCGCTGTACTCGATCCCGTTTTTTCGCGACTTCGAGGAGCGGCTGGGATACCCGTCCGGGTATCGACCCCAAGGCTATCTTCTGATGGCGACGAACCAGCGCCAGATGGGCTATCTGCGCAGCAACGTCGTGATCCAGCGCGCCTCGGGGCTCGAAACCGTGGAGCTCGTCACCACCGAAGATATCGTCCGAACGGTTCCGCAGGTGCGCGCCGACGATATCGTAGGCGGGACGTTTTGCTCCACGGATGGTTTTGTCGATCCCTATAGCGTCATGACCGGATTCACGCTGCGCGCCTGCGATCAGGGAGCGCGCGTTTTCCGCGACGCCGAGGTGATCGCCATCGATCGCGATTCGAACGGCGTTTCCGGCGTGCGGACTTCCGCGGGTTCGATCGCCACGCGAACCGTGGTGAACGCGACGGGCGCGTGGTCGGCGCGGGTGGCTAAAATGGCCGGGCTCGATCTGCCGGTGGAGCCGCTGCGGCGCATGCTGGTTCCGACCGAACCGTTCGATAAAATCTCGCACGGCGCCCCGATGACCATCGATCTCGCGACCGGATTTCATTTTCGCCCGGAGGGTCTCGGGCTGTTGATGGCCTGGTGCGATCCGGAGGAGAAACCGAGCTTCAATACCAATTTCGATCGCGCGTTTGTCGAAAAGGTGCTGACGCTCGGCGTGGCGCGCGTGCCGGTGCTCGAACAGGTGGAGGTGAATCCGTCGCGCGCCTGGGCGGGACTGTACGAGATGACGCCGGATCATCATCCCATCCTGGGCGCCGCGCCGGGAATTGCGGGATTGTATCTGGCGAGCGGATTCAGCGGCCATGGCGTGATGCATTCGCCGGCGACGGGAAAAATCATGGCGGATCTGATTTTGAAAGGAACCACGGATCTGATCGACGCGCGGCTGCTCGATTACAATCGTTTCGCCGAAGGCAGAATGATCCAGGAGACTGCGGTGTTCTGAATCGGGAAGTGGGGAGTGGGGAGTGGGGCAATGGAGCTGGGATTAACAAACAAAGTAGCGATGGTCGCCGGCGCGAGCCGGGGGTTGGGATTCGCCGTGGCGCGGGCGCTTGCGGCCGAAGGGGCGCTGGTTTCGATGTCGTCGCGCGACGCCGATGCGATCTCCGCCGCGGCGCAGCGCATTCAAAAGGAGACCGGCGGAACGGTGCTGGCGGTCGCGGCCGATGTTTCAAGCGCCAAGGCGATCGCGCAGTGGCACCAGGCGACGCTCGACCGTTTTGAAGGAATCGATCTCCTGTTCACCAACTCGGGCGGTCCGCCGCCCGGAGCGACGCTCAGCTTCGACGACGCCGCATGGCAGCGCGCGTTCGAATTGCTTCTGATGAGCGCGGTGCGCATGATCCGTCTGGCCGTGCCGTCCATGGCCATGCGCGGCGGCGGGGCGATCGTGCTGCCGACTTCAGGCTCGGTCAAAGAGCCGATCGCCAACCTGGCGCTTTCGAATGTGATTCGCGGAAGCGTTTCAGCCCTCTCGAAAACGCTCGCAATGGAGCTCGCGCCCAAGAAAATCCGCGTGAACCAGTTGATCCCCGGCCGCATCGACACGGATCGGGTGCGGGAGCTGGATGAATCGAACAGCAAGCGCCTGGGGATTCCGATCGAGGAAGTGCAACAGCGCGCCGCCGCGGCGATTCCGCTCGGCCGCTACGGCTCGCCCGAAGATTTCGCGCACGCGGCCGTGTTTCTGTTGTCGAATGCGGCGGCGTACATCACCGGAGCGACGCTGCAAGTCGACGGCGGAATGCTGCGGGGTGTTTTGTAGCCGCGAATGAACCCGAATTCACGCGAATTTTCGACAGTGATCAAAGCCGTCGACGCGCACGCCTGCGGCGAACCCGGCCGCGTCATCGTCGCCGGCGTTCCCGACGTTCCC
>JASHWA010000199.1 GCA_030044325.1 Bryobacteraceae bacterium | reverse complement strand
AACGCCATCGCCCCCGGCCTGATCCAGACCGTGCTCGCCGAATATTTTTGGAAGGACGAGGTGCGCCGCGCGCGCCAGCTCAACGCGCAGCCCATCCAGCACCTCGGACAACCCGTCGAGATCGCCGAAATCGCCCTGACGATGGCCAGCGACAAAGCCTCCTACATGACCGGCCAGACCGTCATCGTCGACGGCGGTTATCTTCTCTCGTCGATGTGACGCTGAATCCTCGTTCCCGAATCCAGGCCCCTGAACTCGCAACTCCGTTCGCGCTAAACTTCGAATGAGAGATTCACCACAGAGGTTCGTCGTGCGAATCCATTTTGCCGTTCTCGCCCTCGCCGCTGCTCCCGCCTTCGCGAACCTGGTCTCCGACGTTCGCGTCTCCCTCGCCCACGGCGAATTTCAACACGCGTCGGAGCTCATTCGCGATTACCGCGCGTCAAACGGCGTCACCCCCGAAATGATCGAAGCCCAGAGCTGGATGGCCCGCGGCCAGCTCGCCGCCAAGCACTACGACGAAGCCGAAAAGGACGCGAGCGAATCGTATCGCCTCGCCGTGGTCGCCACCAGGAAAATCCCGCTCGACAGCGACCCCCATCTGCCCATCGCGCTCGGCGCGGCGATCGAAGTCGAAGCCAACGTCCTGGCCGATCGCAACCAGCGCACTGACGCGATCGTCTATCTTCACGATCAGCTCAAGCGTTTTTACACCACCTCGATTCGCACGCGCATTCAGAAGAACATCAATCTCCTGACCATGGAGGGAAAGCCCGCGCCCGCGCTTGAGAACGTTTCGCTGCCCAAGGGCAAGCCCGTGCTGCTGTTCTTTTGGGCCCACTGGTGCGGCGATTGTAAAGCCGAAGCGCCCATCCTCGCGCGCATCAAATCCGAATTCGAGCCCAAGGGCCTGGTCCTGATCGCGCCCACCCAAAAATACGGTTACGTCGCCGGTGGCGTGGACGCGCAGCCGGACGTCGAGCTCGCCTACATCGAGAAAATCCGCCAGGAGCGCTACGCCGACATCATCACCAGCCCCGCTCCCGTGAGCGAAGAAAACTTCCGCCGCTACGGCGCCAGCACCACACCAACCCTCGTCCTGATCGACCGCCGGGGCATCGTCCGCCTGTACCACCCCGGCGCCATGACCTACGAAGAGTTGCGCCGGGCAGTGGTGAACATCGTATCGCCCGCACATCGCACCACCGTAGGATCCAACTGAGTGCGCAATCGTCGCCGACCAACTACGAACCACGCACCACCGACTCCGCGCCAAATAAAAACGGCCCCGATTCCTCGGGGCCGTAGGATTGAACTCGATCTCTGTCGAGCCTGCCGGACTACTTCTTTTTCTTCGGAGCAGCCTTCTTCTTCGCAGGCGCCTTTTTCTTCGTTGCGTTCTTCATCGATTGATTCTCCCTTTACATCAAATTTCGCGCTCACTTCAATAGAGCGCGGTTGTGTCCCCTTTATAAGGTTCTTTGCGCCGAAAGTCAAGAAAAAAATGCACACCATGCTCCCCACTCCCGGGCGCGATCGCGTCGTGGAGATCCCCAAAATGCATTCAAACGTCCTGGAGTAGAATTGTTTTAGTGTTTTCGACGCGTATTCATGCGGGTCCGGTGCACTTCGCCGCAATTGCGGCGCTGGTCGCAGTCGCGCTCACCGGCTGCGCGCGAAAATCCCGCGCGCGCGTCCCCGTCGCGCCTGCCCCCGCCCCGGTTCAAGCAGCGCCCGGCGCGATCGAAACCGGCATCGCAAGCTGGTACGGCCACCCCTATCACGGACGCCGCGCCGCATCCGGCGAAATTTACGACATGAACCAGTTCACCGCCGCCCATCGAACACTCCCGTTCAACACCTGGGTCGAGGTTACCGATCTCGACAACGGAAAACAGGTGAACGTGCGCATCAACGATCGCGGTCCCTTCGTCGACGGACGCATCATCGATCTCTCGCTCGCCGCCGCGCGCGCCATCGAGATGGTCGGACCCGGAACCGCGCGCGTGCGGCTGACGATCATTCCCGCTCCCGACCCTCCGCCCCCCGCACCGCCAACCGCCGGCCTCTATGCAGTCCAGGCCGCCGCCTTCTCCGACCCCGAGCGTGCCCGCTCCTTCGCCCTCTCCATTCAGAACCAATATAAGGATACTGTCGTCATCGAAAGCGTCCTCGACGCCCAGACGGTTTGGAGAGTACTGGTCGCGCGAAATCTTTCGCTCGAAGGCGCTAATCGATTGTCCGGACAAGTGAAACAAACACTCGGCCAAGCTCTGGTCGTCAGCAATCCTTGACTCTACCCCCACTTGGGGTTATTCCCTCCCCGTAACAGACTTACCCCATACGCCCCTAGGGTGGGTCTTGAGGAAGTTCGAAATCCATCGTAGAGTTTATTCGTGTTCAACGCACTAAATCTAGACAATATTCCGCAACCGTTTCCCGTTATGGAAGATTCCAGGCACGTACTCGTGGGCCAATCGCCCCGGACCCGCCAGGTCTTGAACCTGATCCAAAAACTCGGCCGCTGCCGCTGGCCCGCCTTGCTGTTGGGTGAAACCGGCACGGGTAAAGAGGTGGTCGCGCGCGCGATCCACAACATCAGTCCCACTGGACCCTTCGTCACCATCGATTGCTCTTCGATGGTCGGGCCGCTCATGGAAAGCGAGCTGTTCGGTCACGTCAAAGGCGCCTTCACCGGCGCGGCCAACGCTAAAATCGGATTGATTGAAACTGCCAACGGCGGCACCGCGCTGTTCGACGAAATCGGCGAGCTTCCGCTCGACATGCAGTCCAAGCTCTTGCGCGTCTTGCAGGAAAAGGAGTTCCGTCCGGTCGGCTCCGTTTCGACGCGGCGCTCCGATTTCCGCGTCATCGCCGCCACCAATCGGGACCTCGCCAAGGAAGTCGAAAAGGGAACGTTTCGCCGCGACCTGTATTTCCGTTTGAACGTGATCAATCTCCGCCTTGCGCCGTTGCGCGAGCGCCGCGAGGACATACCCGCCCTGATCAATCATTTCCTTTCGCGCGTCGGCGGAAATTACTCGATGACCGCGGAAGCCATGGAGGTGCTGCTCACCTACGACTGGCCCGGCAATGTGCGCGAGCTCGAAAATTGCGTCCAGCACATGGTCGCGATCAACTCCGGCCCGCTGCTGCACGTCGCCGATCTGCCCTCCAATCTCCAGAATTTCATTCTTCAGAAGCGCTCGCAGTACCTCACCGCCGCCGCGGCCGCCCCGGAGCCCGCCCCCAATTCGAACCCGAGCGAAATCGTCATGAACCCGGCTGCGGCTTACGGCGTTTCCGGCGTGATTCCGCTCACCGAGCTCGAAAAGCGCGCGATCCTGAACGCGCTCGAATACACCAAGGGAGACCGCGCCATCGCGGCGCACTTGCTGGGAATCGGAAGAACCACGCTGTATCGAAAACTGAAAGAGTACAACCTGGAGAATTAGCGAATTTCAAATGATGGAGGCGCGACAGGAATGGAGCGCGCCGGTCGTCGATCCGCAGCGGCCGCGGCGCAACTAGCGCTTCTCCACCATCCGCCGCACGCGTTCCAGCTCGCGTTTCAACCGGCCCTCGCGCATCGCCAGCAGCAGCACGTACACCAGCACGATCAGCCACGCCACCAGGAAGCCCAGGAACATGTACTGGAAGTTGCGATTATCCATTCTTCAATCTCCTAATACGAGTGCGCTTCACGCCGCAGCGAGTCGATCTCGCGCGAAAATTCCTCCTGGCGCATGCGCACCGACACCAGCATCACGGCCAGGCACAGCAATGCCAGCAGGTTCCAGTAAATCGCCGCTTCCATTCCGGGCGCCATCCCGCCGCCGTTGCGAATGCTCAGAACGGGGCCCAGGTGCAGCGTCCTCCACCACACATTGGCTTTGTACACGATCACCACTTCGGCGAAGCCGAACACCGACAGC
>JASHWA010000198.1 GCA_030044325.1 Bryobacteraceae bacterium | reverse complement strand
GGCGGGCGCCGTCGCCGGTTGTGGGGATCTCGTGGGGGATGGATTGTTGCGAGAGCAGGAGCTCGTTGTTGAACAGGTTGGATTCGAGGGAGGCGATGCGGCGCAGGCGCCAGCGGGAGACGGCGAGGGTGTGGACCAGTTCGGCTTCGACGGGATCGGCGGGGCGGAAGCGGTCGAAGTAGGCGTGGCGGAAGTGTTTGAAGTCGCTGTCGGATTCGTTGAACAGGACCGAGAATCGGGCGGATGGGGATCTATCCATTTGGTTGTTTTGTAGTATGGGGATTTTGGGGAGCGGATGGTGCGAAGTGGGAAGTGGTTGAGGGGATTGGGGATTGGGATTGCGAATTGGAGTGAATCTTTGTCTAGAGCTTCACGTAGGGTCCGCGATGTTCCCAGATGACCAGGCCCGCGACTACGACGGCTACGACGCCAACGGCGACCACGATCAGGACATTGCGTTTTGTGTGCGAAATCTTTTTCACCGAGAGCACGTCGGCAAAGGCGATGCGGCGATCTCCGGCGCGAGCTTCCACAAGCGTGAAGCTGTCGGTTGAAATCGCGCCTCGCGCGCCGCGCAGCTTTTGGTTGCTCTTCAGCCGAACCTCGATGCGGGCGCCCGGCCGAATGTTGGTGAGCTGCGTCGCGAGGCTCCGGGAATCGGGAGCCGCCGGGGACGAACTTGTCACGAAAAAGAACAGAAGAACCAGCGAAACTGCGCTCCGCATGGCGCCCTCCTCCAGATTTAGTGTTCTGGTTTGGGCTTAAGGTATCACACGCGCGCGCGAGCGTTCCCGGCCGGGAGTGACAGCGGGCAAGACCGACTGTCCCACGAACGGACAGCGGGGGCGCGAATCTTGTTGAGGGCGAGAAGCTTATCTGCGGTGGTTGGATTGCTGGGGCACTTCGATACAATTAAACAAATCGCATGAAAAATGCTCATGGGCGCGTTCTGATTGCCGACGACCAGCAGGACGTGCTCGAGGCGCTCAGGCTGCTGCTGAAGGGGGAGGGGTTTGAGCTGGAGACGGCGACTTCGCCGGCGGGGATTCTGGGGGCGCTCGAATCGCGCGATTTCGATGTCATTTTGATGGACCTGAATTATACGCGCGATACGACTTCGGGGCAGGAGGGTCTGGATTTGCTTTCGCGGATTCAGGCGATCGACGCGGCGGTTCCGGTGGTGGTGATGACGGCGTGGGGATCGGTGGATTTAGCGGTGGAGGCGATGCGGCGCGGGGCGCGGGATTTTATCCAGAAGCCGTGGGACAACGCGCGGCTGCTGGCGATCGTGAAGACGCAGGTGGAGTTGAGCGGGGCGCTGCGGATGGGGCAGCGGCTGGAGGCGGAGAACCGGCTATTAAGGACGGAGGGAAGGCCGACGCTGATCGCGGAGTCGCCTGCGATGCAGCCGGTGCTGCAATTGATTGCCAGAGTCGGGCCGTCGGATGCGAACGTGCTGATCACGGGGGAACCGGGGACGGGGAAAGAGGTGGTCGCGCGGACGCTGCACGTGGTTTCGGCGCGGGCGAACCGGCCGATGGTGACGGTGAATGCGGGAGGGTTGGCGGAAGGGGTTTTCGAGAGCGAATTGTTCGGGCACGTGAAGGGCGCGTTCACGGACGCGAAGATGGACCGCGTGGGAAGGTTCGAGCTGGCGGACGGAGGGACGCTGTTCCTGGACGAGATCGCGAATGTGCCGGCGAATTTGCAGGCGAAGCTGCTGCGCGTGCTGGAAACGGGCGAGATGGAGCGGGTGGGGTCGTCCAAGACGCGGAAGGTGGATGCGCGGGTGATTTCGGCGACGAATGCGAATCTGAGCGAGGAAGTGAACGCGGGGCGGTTCCGGCAGGATTTACTTTTTCGTCTGAATACGATCGAGATTCATTTGCCGCCGATGCGCGAGAGGCGCGAGGATATTCCGCTGCTCGGGACGCATTTTCTGGGGGTGCATGCGCGGAGGTATCGAAAGAATTTGCAGGGGTTCGATCCGGCGGCGATGCAGGCGCTGCTGGAGAATCCGTGGCAGGGCAATGTTCGGGAGTTGAATCACGTGATCGAGCGGGCGGTGCTGATGGCGCAGGGTCCGATGGTGCGGCAGGGGGACCTGGCGTTGAGGTCGGGCACGCAGGGTGGGACGCGGCTGGAGGATATGAGTTTGGAGGAAGTGGAGGCGTTTTTAATTAAGAAGGCGCTGGCGAGATACAGCGGGAACGTGAGTCATGCGGCGAATGCGTTGGGGTTGAGCAGGAGCGCGCTGTACCGGAGATTGCAGAGGTACGGGCTCTAGGAGGCGGGCGGGATGTTGAGGCGCTTTTCGCATTCGAGCATGCGGGATTCCAGAGTAATGACGCAGGCGAGCACGCCGGCGTAGTTCATATCGATTTGTTTGAAGCGATTAGTTGGCGGATTCGGCAAAGCGGTAGAAGGCCTGCAGGAGGCGGGTTTCGAGATTGTGGTTAGCTTCGGTGACGAAATCCCGGAGGAAGTCCTTGAGGCGCTGTTCCTGCGCGTCCAACCGGCGTTCGGAGCGTTGGCCCAGACGTTCTTCGAGAGCGTCCAGTTTCGAGTCGAAACGCTGTTCCATGGCATCCAGTTCGGCTCGCAGTTCGGACCTGGTGATGAATTCGGACGTTTGTGCCATTCCTTCTCTCCTTTAAATGATACTGCGTCATTGCATACAGTGCATTCAGGGACGGAAAATTCTCGTTCGGCTGCACAATGGATTTTTCGCGCTTAAGACCGGTTCACGAAACGCGGATTTTGCTGCTGGCGCTGGCGGCGGGATTTCCGGCGGCGGCGATCGCGCTGATCATCCTGTGGTGGACGGGCGGTTACACTCCGAAAGTTCAGTGGACGCTGACGGTGGTGATTTTGGGCGCGTGGTGGGGATTTGCGGCGGCGGTGCGGGAGCGGGTGGCGTCGCCGCTGCGGACGCTGGCGAATCTTCTGGAGGCGATGCGCGAGGGGGATTATTCGATTCGCGGGCGGACGGGGGAATCGGAGGACGCGCTGGCGGAGGTGATGGCGCAGGTGAACGAAATGGGCGCGACGCTCAGGGCGCAGAGATTGGGCGCGCTCGAAGCGACGACGCTGCTGCGCAAGGTGATGGAGGAGATCGACGTCGCGATCTTCGCGTTCGACGGCCAGCGCAAGCTGAAGCTGGTGAATCGCGCGGGGGAGCGGCTGCTGGCGCGGCCGGCGGAGCGGATCATGAACGCGAGCGCGGAGTCGCTGGGGCTTGCGGAGTTTCTGGAAGGCGCGGAGGTGCAGAATCTGCAGCGCACCTTTCCCTCGGGCGCGGGGCGTTGGGGGATTCATCGCGCGACGTTTCGCGAGGGAGGGCTGCCGCACCAGCTGCTGGTGGTTTCCGACCTGACGCGCGCGCTGCGCGAAGAAGAGCTTCAGGCGTGGCAGAGGCTGGTGCGCGTGCTGGGGCACGAGCTGAACAATTCGCTGGCGCCGATCAAATCGATCGCGGGGAGTTTGGAGACGCTGGTAAAGCGCGATCCGCTGCCGGAGGACTGGCGCGAGGATACACAGCGGGGCCTGGCGATCATCGCGGCGCGAAGCGAGGGGTTGAGCCGGTTCCTGGGTTCGTATGCGCGGCTGGCGAAGCTGCCGCGTCCGCAGTTTGCGGTGGTGGACGTGGGCGGGTGGATCCGGCAGGTGGCCACGCTCGAACATCGGATTCCGCCCGTGCTCAGGGAGGGTCCGGAGATGACCATTCAGGGCGACCGGGACCAGCTCGATCAGGTGCTGATCAATCTGCTGCGCAATGCGGCGGATGCGTCGATGGAGACGGGGGGGCACGTGACGCTGCAGTGGAATCGCATGGGATCGTTCGTGGAGGTGCTGATTCAGGATGAAGGGCCGGGGTTGTCGAACACGGCGAATTTGTTCGTGCCGTTTTTTACGACCAAGCCGGGAGGGTCGGGAATCGGGCTGGTGTTGAGCCGGCAGATCGCGGAGGCGCACGGAGGGTCGCTCGATTTGCGCAATCGCGCCGATGGGCGGGGGTGCGAGGCGAGGTTGATTTTGCCGGCATGACGGACAGATTACGAAACTGCGCGGCGGGTTGACGATGGTCCTGTGTGAAAACCATTTTTCTTAAGACCGCTCCCTGTGGCCGCGGCTCGCATCGGGGGGGTTCCAGGGAGCGACGACCGCGAGCCGCGACCGCAGGAAGCGGTTTCAGACTCTCGCCATGAGGCCGACGATTTCCATCGTTACGCCGTCCTATCAGCAGGGGAGATTCATCGAATGGACTCTGCGCAGTGTGGTCAGGCAGGGCTATCCGCGGTTGGAATATGTGGTGATGGATGGCGGGAGCACGGATGAAACCTGGTCGATTGTGAAGCGGTATGAAGGGCACCTGGCGCATTTAGAATCGGGGAGGGACGGCGGCCAGGCGGACGCGGTTGCGCGGGGTTTCGAGAAAACTTCGGGCGAGATCATGGGGTATTTGAACAGCGACGACGTGCTGGCGCCGGGTGCGCTCGAATTCGCCGCCGATTTTTTCGAAAAACATCCGGACGTGGATATGATTTACAGCCATCGGGTGTTTATCGATGCGTCGAATCGGGTGGAGGGTTACTGGATTCTGCCGCGGCATCGCGATTGGATGATGAAGCGCTGGGATTACATTCCGCAGGAGACCTGTTTCTGGCGGCG
>JASHWA010000197.1 GCA_030044325.1 Bryobacteraceae bacterium | reverse complement strand
AAATTCGGCTAAAGGATCCGGATCCAATAAATTTTCAGCGAGCCGCGCCAGCAATGGCGCGGGTAAGACAAAATTAACGACCCGCGCGAGCAATTACGCGGGTAAAAACCAGCAAACGCCGTGCGCAAGTGCGGGGGTAGAACCAGCAAACTACCCGTCCGCCCGCCTATTCCGTCTGAGCTTCGTCTTCCACCGGCGCAGGGTCGTTTTCCGCGAACACGCGCCGGATAAATCCGCCGAAGCGCGGGACCGAGCGCAGCGCGCCCATGCGCGGATCAAGCGAGAGAAACACCATCCACGGCTCATTTTCGCGGCACGCATCCTGAATCAGCGACATCGCCTTGTCCTGCTCGCCGAGGCCCGCCGCGATCAGCGCGCGATCGTAATTGGGAACCCACACGCCGTTGTTGCGGCGCTCTTCGAGGCGGGCGCTCATCTTCCGCGCGCTTTCCGGATCGCCCGAGAGCGCGTAAAGATGGCCCAGCGTCGCGATCACCCGGGACCGGTCGTCCTGTACGCCGCTCAACAGCTCGATCGCTTCCCGCATCTTGCCGGTCGCGGCCAGCGCGCAGCCGCGCAGCCAGATTCGCCACGCGAGCGCCAGCCCGCGGGCATGATTGAGCTGCTCGGTTTCGCGAATGACGTCCTCGTGGCGTCCGGAAAAATAATGCGTCAGCAGGCGTCCCTCCTCGAGGAACGGCGGCGGCGCGAGCTCGCCCGCCTTGCCCAGCTCCTCCTCGGCTTCGCGCAGCTTTCCGAACGGAACCAGGATCGCGATCGCGCGCCACAGGCGCCCGGCGCCCGAGTAGGAATCGCGGTCGATGGCCTTTTGAATATGCGATTCCGCATCGCGCCAGGACCAGTTGTAGAAGGCGTGGAACATTCCCATCGCGATGTGCGCTTCCGGCGACATTTCGTCGATTTCGAGCGCGGCTTCGCCCTGCGCGTGCGCGCCCGGCCACACCTCGCGCGGCCGCCGCAGTCCCAGAAATCCCTGGAACGCGTAGGCCAGCGCGAGATGAACGTGCGCCGGCGCCCACTCGGGATCGGCATCGGCCGACTCTTCAAAATGCCCGACGGCTTCAGACAGCGCCTCTTCGCTAGGCCGGATCAGCAAAAAACGTCCGCGGGAAAAAGCGTTTCGGGCGCGCAACTTTTTCTCGAGCTCGGTTTGAAGCTGCTCCCGCCGCTGGAAGCGCGGAACGTACTTGCCTTTGGGAAATTCGATCACCAGCGGATCGTCGCTGCCGCCGTTGTTGTAATACTCCTTCAGCTTGACGCGCAGACGGCTGGCGAGCACCCGCACCAGCGAATCCCGGCGCGGATCGTAGCTGTCCGGCTTCTTGAGCACCTCGGTTCCGATCACGTACTCCTTGAGCGAGTCCGCGTGGCCTTCGAGCGTCTGGTTGACCGTGAAGCGGAGCAGGCTGCGCAAACGCTTGGAGCGCGCAAACTTGTCGCTGGCCAAAATCCGTTCGACCTCGCTTTGCACCGCTTCCGGCGAGAGGTCTTGAGCAATGGGTTCTTCTTCGTACCGTTTCACAACCGGTTCTCCGCGCGAAAATTCGATTCTGTGCGACCGAAATAACGCGCCCGCGAGTTTGTCGCATCGCGCGTACGCGTCACAACTCGCTCCATCCGCTTATGTAGATGCCGCTTACCCTGTTCCGTTTTCAGAAATAACGTTTTAGAGCGTTCCGCGCTTCGACGAGCGGCAGAATCTGCATCGAAACGTAAAACTTACGGCGCGCGTTGCCGGCCTGCGCGCCGTCCGCGCCAAAGACGCGCTTGATTGATCGGGTTACGCCGCCCGTTACCACCCGTTCTGGCCTTCGGTGTGCACCTAGGCCGGTTGCGCTAATGATCCGACGAAAGCGGACACGAACTAATGATGACCAGAGACGAATACGGACAAGCTTATCAACGAGGATTCGATCTGACCGTGCGATTGCTGCTGTCCCGCGGCGCTCCCAGGGACCGCGCCAGAGAAGTCGCACAGGCTGCCTGGGCCAGAGGATGGGAGCGGCTCTCACAACTTCGCAATGACAACCTGGTGGTTACCTGGGTGAACACGATCGCGCTCAATGTATATCGCAGCGTGCTGCGCAGCGAGCCCGCTTATCAGGCGCTGCCCGAACTGAGCACCAAGGGCGGTGTGAACCTGGCGGCGATCGACGTCGCGCGCATTCTGAAAATCTGCCGGCCGTGCGATCGCGCCTTGCTCGAACAACAGATGTGCGGCGTCACCGCGGAAGAGATCGCGCGCAAGCAGGGCGTCACCGAAACCGCCATTCGCATCCGGCTGCTGCGGGCGCGGAGGGCGGCGCGTTCGCGCGTGGAAAAACGTGCGGCGCGCATCCAGGAAAGTCATAAGGCGGCGCAACAGCAGCACAGCTTCGACAACGCCGCGGCATAAGGCTCGATGCGTACTCCGGAGCGTTGACTCGCGCGGGACCGCACTGGACGCCGCTGAACTCACGCTATTTCGCGAAAACGTTTCAGGCGAGCCTTCGCGAAGCAAGGCAAGTTCGAAGGAAGATATCCCTTTTATTCCGTGTGAAGACGGACGATTTTTCCGGCAGCGCGCCCGGGCCCGCCGGGATGGCGTTGCAAACAGCCGGAAAATCCTGCGCCGCAGGTTCGGAACCTTGCTTGCCTGTTCTAAGGCACCAGCCCGCACATGCCCGGCGCCTCGCGCCGCGATGCGAGCCCCGCAAGGAGACGGCGAAATGTCTGGTTGGATGATCGTGTTTGCCTTACTCACGACGGCCGGAGGCGCGCCGGCGATGGCGGGGTACTCGGGGATCGCGGCGAAGCTCGCAAGCGTCGTCTTCGCAATTCTGTTCCTCGCCGCGGCGACGGCGCGCGCCACGCGCGGGCGCACGTGGTGAGCGGCACACAACGCTTTAAGCGAGCGCACATGAAAAAGGATTCCGCCCGCCTGATCGTGGGCTTCTTTCCGGCGAAAATAGCGCGCGGTGTTCGCGATCGCGTTCGCGACGCCTCCGGTGACGTCGCTTTCCCGCCCGCCGAGCAGGACCGCTACGCGTCGCTCTGCCTGGAAGGAGAAATCGCGGTGGTGGCGCGCGCGCGCTCGCGCGACGTTCCCCGGATCCTCGAAAAAATGCGCGGCTATGCGGGGCCGGGAGCGATCTTTGCGGTTCGCGCCTGCATCGCGCCGCCTCCAACCGCTCCCGGGTCCGGCGATCCGCGTGTGCGGCTTCGCGCGAGCGAGCAGAAATTTACCGCCGCGCGAGGCGACCTCGAAGACGCCTTGCGGCTGGATCATGCGCTCACCGCGGCGGGCGAATGGCTTCAGGAAAACGCGTACCTGGTTCGCACCAATGCCGCCGAGGCGCGGCGCAGCCTGCCGCGCGAGCGTCCACGGCCGGATTTCACGCGCATTTCCGGAATCGGGAAAACTCTGGTGGATTCCACCGATTGCGCGCTTACCGAAGCGGCCATCGAATCCTGCCTGCGCGCGTGGCCCGCGCTGGCCATGCGCGAGATTTGGGCGTTCCCGGTCATGCTGCGGATCGCGCTGATCGCCGCGCTCGCCGAAGTCGCCTGGCGCGTGAACCGGTCGCAGGGGCTTCGCGAGGAAGCGTACCTGTGGGCCAACCGCCTCGCATCGGCCGCGCGCGGCGGAAGCGGCGATTTTGAACGGATCCTGGCGCGCCTCGAAGCCGAGCCGTGCGCCCTCGAGCCGCACTTCGCCGTGTGTCTCGCCGAGCAGCTTCAGGAAGAAGAAAGCGCGCTCGCGCCGGCCGAGCGCTGGATCGAATCGAAACTGGGCGTCGCATTGCCCGTTCTGGTCAAAGCCGAGCACGCGCGCGAAGCCGGCGAACGATTGTCCACCGCCAACGCGTTCGGCAGCTTGCGGCTGCTGGCGCACCTGGAATTCGCGAAAATCTTCGAATCCGTCAGCGTGGTGGAAGCGGAGCTGCGCAACGATCCCGCCCGGATCTATCCGGCGAGCGATTTCGAAACGCGCGACGAGTGCCGCCGCGTGGTCGCGCAGATCGCGCGCTACAGCGGCGCGGCGGAAATCGACGTGGCGCGGCGCGCGGTCACGCTCGCCCAGTCCGGCGCGCGGCACGTTCCGTTTTTCCTGCTTTCTTCCGGCGTCGAAGAACTGGAGCGCGAACTCCACACGCGCGTTCCTTGGAGCGCGCGTCTGGTGCGCATGGTGCGCCGCTACTCGACGCCGGTATATCTATCGGCGACCGTTGCTCTGTCGTCGTTCCTGGTTGCGCTGGTTTTGCTGCTCGCGCGCGAGCAGGGCGTGCGTAGCTATGCCGCGCTCGCGATCTTCGGCGCGCTTGCGCTGTTTCCCTTGAGCGAGCTGGCGATCCAGTTTGTGAACGCGCTCGTAATCACCCTGCTTTCTCCGCGTACGCTGCCCAAGCTCGACCTGCGCGACGGCATCGCCCCGGAAAACGCGACGCTGGTGGTGGTCCCCATGCTTCTGATCGACCCGCCGTCGGTGCGGCGCGAGCTGGAGAAGCTCGAGATCCGTTATCTTGCCAATCGCGACGCGAACCTGTTCTACGCGCTGTTTTCCGACTTCACCGATTGTCCCCAGCCGGACCATCCGGCCGACGGCGCGCTGTTCGACGCCGCGCGCGACGGCATCCTGACGCTCAACCGGCGCTACGGCGAGCGCTTTCTTCTGTTCCATCGCCCGCGCGCCTGGTCGCCCAGCGAGGAGTGCTGGATCGGCCGCGAACGCAAGCGCGGAAAACTGAACGAGCTGAACGCGTACCTGTGCGGCGAAGGTGATGCGCGCATTCTCCGCGCCGGCCGTTTGCCGCTGCCCGTCCGCTACGTGATCACGCTCGACGCCGATACGCAGCTTCCGCCGGGAACGGCGCGGCGCATGATCGAAACCATCGCGCATCCGCTCAATCGCATCGAGCTCGATCCGGAAACGCGCGTGCGCCGCGCCGGATACTCGATTATCCAGCCGCGCGTCAGCATCGCGCTTCCCAACGCGACCGCGACGCGCTTCGCGCGCATTTTCGCTACCGCGGCCGGCACCGATCCGTATTGCAAGGCCGTTTCCGACGCGCAGCAGGACCTGTTTTCGGAGGCCATTTTTCACGGCAAGGCGATCTACGACGTGCGCGCGATGCGCACGGCGCTGGCCGATCGCTTTCCCACGGAAACGCTGCTCAGCCACGACCTGATCGAAGGCGCCCACGCGGGCGTGGGCCTGGCGAGCGATATCGAGCTGTTCGAAAATCTTCCGCACGCCTACAGCGGCTACAGCCGCCGCGAGCATCGCTGGATTCGCGGCGACTGGCAGATCGCGCCGTGGATTCTTCCGTGTGTCCCCGATGCGAACGGCCGGCGCGTGCGCAATCCGCTGAGCGTGATGAATCGCTGGCGCATCGCCGAAAATCTGCGCCGCAGCCTGGCGCCGGTCGCGTCGATGCTGCTGCTGTTGGGCGCATGGCTGTTTTCCTCCACGCCCGGGCTGTGGACGCTGGTGGTCGCGCTGGCCGCGGCGATTCCGGCGCTCGCGCCGCTGTTCGATCGCTGGGCGGGCCGGGTGAGCGGAACGGCGAGCGGTTGGGACGGAGCGGCCGGCGAATTGGGGCGCGCAACGGTGAATCTCGCATTTCTGCCGCACCAGGCGTGGCTCGCGGTGGATGCCATCGCGCGCGCGATCTACCGGTCGGGCGTCAGCCGGCGAAAAATGCTCGAATGGGAGACCGCGGAAGCGGCCATGACGCGCGCGCACCGGCATCGCAACGCGACGCTGCGGCAGATGATCGTGATCGCCGCAGGAGCGCTCGCGCTCGCTCCGATTTCTAATTTTCGCGGATCGTTCGAAGCCGCGTTTCTGTTTTTGTTTCTGTGGGCGGCTTCGCCGGGACTGCTGGAGTGGCTGAATCAATCCGGAATCGTCGGCCGCCGTTTGCGCCCGGCCGATTCGCATTACCTGCGCAGGCAGGCGCGCCGCACCTGGCGCTATTTCGACGACCTGGTCAATGAAGAAAACCACTGGCTGCCGCCCGACAATTCGCAGCTCGCGCTGAACGTGGAGGTGGCGCACCGGACTTCGCCCACCAACATCGGGCTGTGGCTCGCAGCGGCGCTCGCCGCGCGTGACCTGGGATACATCACCGCGGACGATCTTCTGGCGCGGGTTTCAAAGACACTCGATACGCTCGAACGGCTGGAGCGCTATGAAGGCCATCCGCTGAACTGGTACGACACGCGCACGCTCGCGCCGCTTGCGCCGCGCTACGTTTCGACGGTGGACAGCGGCAATCTGCTGGCTAGCCTGTGGGTGCTGGAACAGGGTTTCCATGACGCGATCGAAGCCCCGATGATCGGCAGCGCGGCGATGCACGGGCTGCGCGATACGCTGGCCGCCGCGGGCGATGTGGCAAACCAACCGGCCTTCGCCGCGCCGGTTCACCAATTGCGCCACCTGTTTCGCGGACCGGCGGAAGGCCACCAGGCGATCGCGCGTCTGCGGCTGGCTGCCGCGGCCGCCGGATTCCTGAACCCGCCCGCGCGCGACGGCGAGGCCTGTTACTGGCTCGAGCGGCTTGCCGGGCAGATCGACGCCTGGAGCGCGTTCGCGGACCGGTATCTCGCGTGGATGAACACGCTCGCGCATGCGCCGGATTCGATCGCGGAGGAACTCGGCGAGGATTGGGTCCGCTTGCGGAATCGCACGCTTGCTTCCGCGCCGTCGCTCGCAGCGCTGGCCAATGGCGCTGCGCCTTTCGAGAAGTGGCTCGATTCGCGCGCCGGCTCGCTGTCCGCGCCGGTCTGCGCGTGGCTGGACCGGATTTCGCGCGAATATAACGAGGCCAAGGCGAACGCCGCGCGCACCGTTGCGGGCTTCGCAGCGGCTGCCCGGCGCGCGCGCGATTTCGCGGAAGCCATCAACATGCGATTTCTCTACGATCCGGCGCGCAAGTTGTTCGGGGTGGGTTACGCGGTGGGCGCGCCGCTCGAATTCAAGAGCCACTACGACCTGCTCGCAAGCGAATGCCGCCTGGCGAGCCTGGTGGCGATCGCCAAGGGCGACGTTCCGGTGGCGCACTGGGCCGCGCTCGGCCGCACGCGATCTCCCGCGCGGGGCGGCGCGCTGTTGCTTTCCTGGTCTGGCACGATGTTCGAATTCCTGATGCCGGTGGTGTTCGTGCCCGAGTTTGCGGATTCGCTTCTCGCTTCAGCTTCGCGTCAGGCCGTGGAAAAACAGATCCGGTATGGACGCCAGCAGGCAATTCCATGGGGCTTTTCGGAATCGGCGTACAGCGCGATCGATATTCATCGCACCTATCAATACCGCGCGTTCGGCGTGCCCGATCTGGCGCTGAAACGCGACTTCGAACCGGACCTGGTGGTGGCGCCCTATGCCACGATGCTGGCGCTGATGATCGATCCCGCCGGCGCCATCGCCAATTTGAAGCGCCTGGAAGCGTTGGGCGCCGCGGGGCCCATGGGCTTTTATGAATCGATCGATTTTTCCCGCGCGCGCGACCCGGCGGGCGACCGCGGCATCGTGATCTACGCCTACATGGCGCATCACCAGGGCATGAGTCTGGCCGCCCTCGACAATGTTTTGCAATCGAACGCGCTCGAGCGCCGCTTCGCTCGCGTGCTGCGCGTCCGCGCGTTCGAATCGCTGCTGTATGAGCGGCGCCCGGTGACGCGGGAACCTCACGCGCAAACCGAGCGTGCAGCCGTGATCCGCCGCGCGCGCGTCACGGCTTCCGAACACACGTCCGGCCTGGAACTGGCGCCGCACCCGCAGTATCCCTGCGTTCATCTCAACGGCAACGGGCGGTACACTCTGCTGGTCACGCGCTCGGGAGCGGGGTTCAGCCGCTGGAACGGATTCGACGTGACCCGCTGGCGCTCCGACGTTTCGCTCGATTCGTCGGGAGCGTTTCTGTATATCCGCGATCGTGACGATGGGTCCGCGTGGATCGCGAATCGCGCGCCGGCGCGCTCGCATTTCTCCGCGGATCGCGCCGAGCTGGTGACGGATGTTTCGGAAATCGAAACGGTGACGGAGGCGACCGTGGCGCCGGAAGACGATGTCGAGCTGCGGCGCGTTGCAGTGTCCAACCATTCCTCGCGCGCCCGCGAGCTCGAATTCACGACGTACCTGGAGCTGGCGCTGGCGCCGCATCGCGCCGATACGGCGCATCCCGCGTTTTCGAAATTGTTCATCGAAACCGAATCTCTGGGAAACGGTGTGCTGATCGCGCACCGGCGCCCGCGCTCGCCCGATGAAGCGCCCATCTGGGCGGCGCATATGCTCACCGGCGCAACCGGCGAAGTCGAATTTGAAACCGATCGTGCGCGATTTCTCGGCCGCGGGAACACGCCGGAAAATCCGGAAGCGCTGGGTCGCGCGCTCGGCGGCTCGGCCGGCGCAGTTCTCGATCCGGTATTCAGCCTGCGCTTCCGCGCCAGGGTCGCCCCGCGCGGGCGAATCGATTTTGTTCTGCTCACCATGGCCGCCGCCTCGCGCGAGGCGCTGCTCGCGATGATCGAAACTTACCGCTCGCGCGAATCGGCGGGACGCGTTTTCGAGATGGCGTGGATTCGCGCGCAGCTCGAAATGCGCTACCTGCGCATCCGGCCTGGCGCCGCACGGAGCTTTGAGGAGCTCGCCGGGCGATTGCTGTATCCGGTCGCGGCGCTGCGCGCATCGCCGCAGCGGCTGGCGCGAAATCGACTGGGGCAAACATCGCTTTGGGCGTACGGCATCTCCGGCGATCTTCCGATTCTCGCGGTGACCGTCGCCGAATCGCGCGATCTGGCGCTGGTGCGCGAGGTGCTGCTCGCTCACGCCTGGTGGCGGGCCGCGGGACTGCGCGCCGATGTGGTGATTCTCAACCAGGAAGCTCCCGGCTACGATCGCCCGCTGCGCCAGCGCATCGAGCAGCATATCGAGGCGCACTCGGCGGGCTTGCTCGATGGGCCTGGCGGAGTTTCTTTGCGAGATTGGGAAGCCATTCCCGCGGAGCATAGCGATCTGATTCTCTCGGCTGCGAGCGTGGTGTTGTCGGCGAGCCGCGGCTCGCTCGAACAGCAATTGATCGCCCCGCCGGAGCCGGCCTTCGCGCCGGCGATGATCGCGCCGCGCGCGGCGTCCTCGAATGCAAACGGCGCGTTTTCCCAAGACGGTCGCGAATATACGATCGAACTTGACGCGGGCGCCGCGACTCCCGCGCCGTGGGTGAACGTGATCGCCAACGCGAATTTCGGCGCGATGGTCAGCGAGAGCGGCCTCGGATGCACCTGGTCCATCAACAGCCAGTCGAACCGGCTGACGCCGTGGCATAACGATCCGGTGAGCGATCCGCAATCGGAAGCGATTTATCTGCGCGACGACGGTTCAGGAGACATATGGACGCCGACGGTGCTGCCCATTCGCGAAGCGGGCGCCTATTGCGCGCGTCACGGCCGCGGCTACACGATTTTTGAGCACGCCAGCCGCGGAATTTCGCAGCAGCTCACGGTTTTCGTACCACCCGATCGTCCCGTGAAAGTTCATCTGCTTCGTCTTCAAAACGATTCGAAAGACCGGCGCTCCATCGGCGTTTATTATTTCGCCGAATGGATGCTCGGGTCGGTGCGTGAGGATCAGCAACTGCATATTCGCACGGCGTTCGACGAATCTTCCGGCGCGCTGATCGCGATGCAAAGCTGGAATTCGGCGACGGCGGGGCGCGTCGCGTTCGCCTGGATGAATCCGCGCGCCAAATCGTGGTCGGGAGATCGCGCGGCGTTTTTCGGCGACGGTTCGCGCGCAAATCCCGCGGCCGTCGCGCGCGGCGCGCTCGACAAACGCACGGGCGCGGGGCTCGATCCCGCGGCGGCGTTCGAAACTTCCGTCGTTCTCGAACCGGGCGGGCGCGCGGAGATCGAAATTCTCATCGGCGAGACGGATTCGATCGACGCAGTCAGGGCATTGATCCATGATCTTGATCCGCAACGCGCCTTGACCGAAACGCAGAATTTTTGGAACGCGCTTCTGGGTGCGATTCAGGTTCGCACGCCGTCCCCTTCAGCCGATGTGATGCTCAACGGCTGGCTGCTCTATCAGGCGCTCAGTTGCCGGTTTTGGGGACGGACCGCGATGTATCAATCCGGCGGCGCATTCGGATTCCGCGACCAGTTGCAGGACGCGATGGCGCTCGTCTACGCGTCGCCTGAAATGGTGCGCGAGCACATTCTGCGCGCGGCGTCGCGCCAGTTCGTCGAAGGCGATGTGCAGCACTGGTGGCATCCGGATACCGGATTGGGCGTGCGGACGCGCTGCTCGGACGATCTGGTTTGGCTCGCCTGGGCGGCCGCGCAATATATAAAGGTTACGGGCGACCGCGCGATTCTTGATGAGCCCGTCGCGTTCCTCGAAGGCCCCGCGCTCGCCGCGAACGAGCAGGAGCGCATGTTCGTCCCCTCGATCGCCGACAGGACGGCGCCGCTCGTGGAGCACTGCCGGCTCGCGCTCGAACACGCGTGGAAGCTCGGATCCCACGGGCTTCCGCTGATCGGCAGCGGCGACTGGAACGACGGGATGAATCGCGTGGGAATCGAAGGGCGCGGCGAAAGCGTGTGGCTCGCGTGGTTTCTGTGCGCGACTCTGCGCGAGTTCGCAAAAATCGTCGATGAGCCGCTGTACCTTCAGCGCGCGGCCGATCTGGAGGCCGCAACGGAAAAAACCGCGTGGGACGGCGAGTGGTACGTGCGCGCGTTTTTCGACGATGGCTCGCCGCTGGGGTCGCACGTGAACCGCGAAGCGCGCATCGATTCGATCGCGCAATCCTGGGCCGTCATCTCCGGCGCGGCCGACCCGGAGCGCGCGCGCATCGCGATGGAATCCGCAACTCGAATTCTGGTGGACGACTACGAACGGCTCATCGAGCTGTTCGCGCCGCCATTCGACCATTCGCGCCCGCATCCCGGCTACATCATGGGATATCCGCCGGGTGTTCGCGAAAACGGCGGCCAGTACACGCACGCCGCGCTGTGGCTCGCGATGGCGCGCGCGCGAATGGGCGACGGCGAGGAAGCGGTTCGCCTGTTGACCATGCTGAATCCGGTGGAACACACGAGCGATCCGGAGAGCGTCGCGTGTTACGCGGGCGAGCCTTACGCGATCGCGGCGGATGTATCGTCGACGCCGGGCCGATTGGGACGCGCCGGCTGGACGTGGTACACCGGTTCGGCTGCCTGGATGTACCGCGTGTGGCTCGAAGAAGTGCTCGGCTTCAAGCTGCGCGGCGACACCCTGCGGATCCAGCCGTCGATTCCCGATGCGTGGCCCGGATTCACGATCGCGTACCGGTATCGCTCGACGACATACGAGATCGAGGTGAAGCGCGGCGGCGAAGGACGCGACGCGTTTCGTCTGGTCGATGACGGCGGAACGCATCGGATCGTCATGGGAATCGAGGCGCGCGCCAGGATGGCCCCCGCGGAGGAGCCGGCGCCGATCGCCGCAAACGTCAACGGCGATGCGCACCGCCTTTCGGCGGCGGAGAAACGGGCCTGATGGCGGCCGAGCGAATCAATCTCAACCAGCGCGTCGCGGCGCTCAAGAATCTGCCCGAGGTGATGAAGCTGGTGTGGCACGCCGCGCCGTGGATCGTCACCGCGTCGCTGTTGCTGCGATTGCTGGTGGCGGTGACGCCGCTCGGAGTGCTGTGGGTCTCAAAAAACATCATTGACGCGGTGGTCAGAAACGTGAAGACGCCGGGAAGCGTGCACGCCGGCCAGATCTGGTTCCTGCTGCTGCTCGAATTTCTGTTTGCGGCCGGAGCGCTGGTGCTGGGCCGCGCCATCGATTATTGCGATGCGCGCCTGGCCGACGAATTCGGCCGCGACGTGAGCCTTCGCCTGATGCGCCACGCGGCCAATCTCGACCTGATGTTGTTTGAAGACCCCGAATTTTACGACAAGCTGGAGCGTGCGCGCCTCCAGGCGACAGATCGCGTCAGCCTGCTCAACGCGATGGGCTCGCTGTTCCAGCAGCTCATCGGGTTGACCGCGCTCGCCGGGAGCGTGCTGTATTATGAGCCCTGGCTGTTTGTGCTGCTGCTGGGATGCGTGCTGCCGGCGTTTGCGGGAGAGTCGCACTTCGCTTTTCTGGGTTATTCGCTCGCGCATCGCATGACGCCGGTCCGTCGCGAGCTCGATTATCTGCGCACTCTGGGAACCAGCCGCGACAGCGCGAAGGAAGTGAAGATGTTCGGCCTGGCCGACTATCTGCACGGCCGCTACGAAGCGCTTTCGAGGCACCTGATTCGCAACAATTGCAAGCTCACGCGGCGGCGCCTGCGCTGGGGCGCGCTGCTTGCCGCGGTCGGATCGCTGGGCTATTACGGCGGCTACGCGTACCTGGTATTGCAGACGCTGGAGCTCAAAATCAGCGTGGGGAAACTCACATTTCTCGCCGGCGCGATCGCCGGATCGAACGCCAGCCTGCAATCTCTGTTTTCGCTGTTTTCGAGCATCTCCGAGCAGGCGCTGTTCCTGACCGACCTGATCGCGTTTTTCGCGGTGCGCCCGCGCATCCGCTCCAAGCCCAACGCGATTCCCGCGCCGCGCCCGATTCGCCGCGGCATCGAATTCTGCGACGTCTTGTTTCATTACCCGGGATCGGAAAACCTGGTGCTGCGCGGGCTCGATTTCCGCATGGAGCCGGGCGAAAAAATCGCGCTGGTGGGGGAAAACGGCGAAGGCAAGACTACGTTTGTGAAGCTTCTCGCGCGTCTGTACGATCCGACCGGGGGAAAAATTCTGCTGGATGGCGTCGATCTGCGCGATTACCGCGTGGAGGATCTGCGCAAGGAAATCGGCGTCATTTTTCAGGATTTTTTCCGCTACGATTTCGCCGTGCGCGACAACATCGGCACCGGGCGCGTGGAGCTGGTGAACGACGATTCGGCGCTGTGGGAAGCGGCCAGAAAAAGCGGCGTCGATCAGCTCGTCGCGAACTTGCCCAACGGCCTCGAGCAGATGCTCGGGCGGCGATTCGAAGGCGGCGTCGATCTTTCCGGCGGCCAGTGGCAGCGGATGGCGCTCGCGCGCGCGTACCTGCGCGACGCGCAGGTGCTGATTCTGGATGAGCCCACGGCGGCGCTCGACGCGGTGGCGGAAGCCGAGGTGTTCGCGAATTTCGCGCAGTTGACGCGCGAGCGCATGGCGATTCTCATCTCGCATCGTTTTTCGACGGTGCGGCTGGCGAATCGGATCGTGGTGCTGAACGGCGGCCGGATCACGGAAGACGGCCGTCACGACGCTCTGATCGCCTCCCGCGGCCAGTACGCGCGCCTGTTCGAAATCCAGGCCGCCAATTACCGTTAAGCCGGCTACCCACCACTATCGCGCCGGCGACGTTGCAGCGGCCCCGGGAGACTTCTTCAGGTATTTGTCGTACCAGGCGAGATAGCGCTCGTACCGGTCGCGAACGTAGCTGGGGCGCTGGATTCCGTGAAATTCGTCGGGATAAATGATCAACTGCGTGTCGATGCCCAGGCTGCGCAACGCCTGGTACATCTGCTGGCCGCCCTGCACCGGAACGTTGAAATCGCGCTCGCCGCCGAAAAAGATGGTCGGAGTCTTAATGCGATCGGCGTGCAGGAACGGGTACGAAATCTTCACGTACTCCTCCCACGCCTTGGCGTTCCAGGGCGGGCCGAATTCGTTGTCGTATTGAATGATGTACTGATCGGTGCCGTAAAACGAAACGGCGAACGCGGTGCCCGCGCCGCTGGTGGCCGCTTTGAAGCGCGTGTCGCTGGCGATCATATAATCCGTCAAGATTCCCCCATAGCTCCAGCCGCCGACGCCCAACCGGTCCGGATCGGCGACCCCCATTTGGATTGCGCCGTTGACGCCCGCTTCCAGGTCCTCGACTTCATAATGTCCCCAATCCGCCGCGATGGCCTTCTGGTATTTCGATCCGCGGCCGTCGCTGCCCCGGTAATTCATGCGCAGCACCGCGTAGCCGTTGGCCGCGAACCACTGCGCTTCGATACTGAGCGTGTGCGCGTCCTGCCCCTTCGGCCCGCCGTGAATGCGCAGCAGCAGCGGAACCCTGCTTCCCGGCTTATACCCCACCGGGTATGTGAGCAGCCCGTGCACCTCCGTTCCGTCCTTGCTCTTGAAGCGGACCTCTTCCGTCTTGCCCCACTCGATTTCCGCCATCAGCGCATCATTTTTATGTGTAAGCTGCCGCAGCTTGCCCTGATCGAGCGCCCAGATCTCGTTGTGGCTGCTGTCTCCGTTGGGCCCGCTGGTGATTACCGCGGCGCAGTTCCCCGCGCTGTGCCGCTGGCCGAGCACGATGGGCTTGGCCACCACCGGCCGCGCCGCTCCCCCGGCGATCGGGAAATAAGAGCCGTAAACCGACATGTCGTCCGTCACGGTGGCGAAAATCCCCTTGCCATCGTCGCTCCAGCGTGGATTGTTGACACCGCGATCGAGATCCATCGCGGATTTCACCAGCGCCGCCTGCGCGGAACCGTCCGCGGGAACGATGGCGAGGTGCTCCTGCGTGTACTCGTCCCACTTCTTGTCTTCGCCTTCAAGAAACGCAAGCCATTTTCCATCCCGACTCCACTCCGGCCGTCCGCGTCCTCCTCCGGCATGCGCATCCATGGCGGTGAGCATTTTTTCCGTCGAACCGGCCTTCGCCTCCACAACAAAAACCTGCCCGCCGGGATCGCGATCCGGGTCGGCCACGTGGTTGCTTGCAAACGCGATCCACTTTCCATCCGGCGACCAGGACGGCCCGCCTTCATCCCACTTGGTCTGGGTGGTCAGCCGCTCGGTTTTCTTTGCCGCCACATCGAACAAATAAATGTAGTTGTGGCGATGGCCGGTGATGTAGCCCTCGACGTCCTGCTTGAAATGGTAGCGATCGATCACGATGGGCTTGGGCGCCGGCGTGCCCGCTGCGCCGCGCCCGCGCCCTCCGCCGCTTTGAGCCGCCGGCTGCGGATTGTCGGGATCGGGCGCATCGGGGTCGGGATCGCCGATCACCAGGGCGAGGCGCTTCGCATCGGGGGACCATTCGAAGCTCGAAAGCCGGCCCTTGGTATCGGTGAGCTGCACCGCTTCGCCGCCGTCCCGCGGCAGCAGCCACACCTGGTTGCCGTGCGCCGCGCCGGGACGCGACGACGTGAACGCGAGATATTTTCCATCCGGACTCCAGCGCGGCGAACTTTCGCTCTGCTCGCTGTTGGTGAGCTGGCGGTCGGTCTTGCCGTCATAACTGATCATCCAGATATGCGAGTTGCCGTTGCGATCCTGCTTCACATCGATTTGCGAGACGGCGTAAGCCACCCATTCGCCGTCAGGCGAACACTGCGGATCGCGGACCTCCTGGAATTTCTCCAGATCGTCGAGCTTGAACGGCCGCTTGGCCTGGGCGCACAAAATTGCACTCGAGGCCAACGTGAGAAGGCAGAATCGCGGAAGCAACATGGGATCAAGTTTACATCCTCACCAAGCCGTGAATGAGCTGTCACCAGCGGCATAACTGCCGCGGTTCGCACAAATCGTACGAGTCGCGCCAGCAATGGCGGGTTCTTGCCCCGTTTTCAGCAACCTCCTGGCTAGCCGACTTCGCCCAGCAGCGACCTTAGCTTCGCGTGACCCGACCGGCTCACCGGAAGCTGCGAGCCGTCGAGCAGGACCGCCACGCGGCTGTCTTTCGTGTACGGCTCGATGCGCGCGATGCGTTCCAGATTGACGATGTAGGAACGGTGTATGCGGATGAACTTTTTGGGATCGAGCTGCGCTTCGATGCTCGAAATGGTCTGCTGCTTCAGATAATTTCTCTTTTCGCTGTGCAGCGCGATGTAATCGTCCTGCGCTTCGACGTAATCCAGCTTGTCGATGGGAATGATGTGAACCTTGGTGCCGTCCTTGACCACGATGCGCTCGAGCTTCGCTTCCGGCGAGCGCGCGGCGGCGGAAAGCTCCGCGGCCGGGATTTTGGGAGCGGGCGGCGCGGGATTGCCCAGCCGCTGGCGAACGCGCTCGAGCGCCTTTTTGAAGCGGTCCGCGCTGAACGGCTTCAAAAGATAATCCACCGCGTTGGCGTCGAAAGCGCGCATCGCGTATTGATCGTAGGCGGTGACGAAAATCACCGAAACGGCCGGGTCGATCAGCTCCAGCACCTCGAATCCGTCGAGCTTGGGCATCTGCACGTCCAAGAACACGAGATCGGGTTTATGTTCCGCGATGGTTTTTACCGCTTCGAAGCCGTTGGCGCACTCGGCGATCACTTCCACGCCGCCGGCCTGCTGCAAATACTCGCGCAGCAGATGCCGCGCCAACTCTTCGTCGTCGACGATGACCGCGCGGATCGCGCCACCTGTGCGACGGTTTTCGCCGGTTCGCGTGAGATTTTCCAGATCGGTCTGCAAATCTCGCGCGGATTGGTAGCGCCGCTCGCGGTCCTTGTCGAGACATTTCCGCACGATCGCGTCGAAGGCTTCCGGCAGGTTGTAATTCAGCCGCGCGACGGCGTCGCAGCGGCCTTCGAGAATGCGCGCCAGCGTTTCCTGCGGGGTCGCGGCGGCGAACGGCAGCCGCCCGGTCGCCATGCGGTACAGCACCACGCCCAGGCTGAAAATATCGGTGCGATGATCGACGGCGCGGCCCAGCGCCTGCTCCGGCGACATGTAGGAAACCGTTCCCAGAATCAGTCCGCCGCTGGTCATGAACTGGGTGGCGAGCTGGCTGGAATCGGAGGTTTCGCCCGGCGATTCGGGCAGAAATTTCGCCAGGCCGAAATCGAGCACGGTCACGTGCCCGCGCGCGCCGATCATCAGGTTGGCCGGCTTGATATCGCGATGCACGATCCCGCGGGCGTGCGCGGCTTCGAGCGCGGCGGCGACCTGCGTCCCGATCGAAACGATTTCCGCCAGCGGCAGCGGCTCGCCCGTGAGCCGCGATTCGAGCGTTTCGCCTTCGATGTACTCCATCGCGAGAAACTGCGAGCCGCTCGCTTCGCCGATTTCGTAGATATGCGCGGCGTTGGGATGGCTGAGCGCGGATGCGGCCCGCGCTTCCTGAAGGAATCGCGCCAGGCGTTCGGAATCCTGGGCGACTTCGGGCAGCAGAACCTTCAGCGCGACTTTGCGCCGCAGCCGCGCATCCTCGGCGAGAAACACTTCGCCCATGCCGCCCGAGCCCAGCTTCGAAAGAATGCGGTAATGCGCCAGGTTCGCGCCGGGCTGAATCATCCGCCATGTCTCCCGGCAAATTCAGCCGCGATATTCGCGTTTATTCGCGTGCATTCGCGGCCAAAATCTGAAAAACGCATCAAACTTCCCTCCGGCACGGCACCACCAGTTCGGCGCGAAAATAATTTTTGGTGGCCTGCGCGGTCAGACGGGCTTCGGCGCCGAAACGCGTTTCCAGGCGGCTGCGTACGTTGCGCAATCCCAGCCCGTGCCGGCGCGGAGCGGGCGAATCGGGATCGAAGCTGTTTTCCACGGTGATTTCGAGAAGCCCGGCTTTCACCCGCCCGTCTACCTTGATTGTGCCACCGTCGACCATGGTCGCGATGCCGTGCTTCACCGCGTTTTCGATCAGCGGCTGCAGCACCAGCGGCGGCACCTGGCAGTCGGCACAGTCATCGTCCACGTTCATCTCGACGTGCAGGCGCGAGCCGAAGCGCACCTGCTCGACATCCAGATAGGTTCGCGCCAGCGCCAGCTCTTCACGCCAGGGGATGCTTTCGCGCTCGCCCAGTCCCAGAGTGCTGCGCAGAAAATCCGAAAGACGGATGCACATTTCGCGCGCGCGGCCCGGATCGACGGTGGTCAGCGCGGTGATCGAATTCAGGCTGTTGAACAGAAAATGCGGATTGATCTGCGCCTTGAGCGCGCGCAATTCCGCGTCGCGCGCCTGCACTTCGGATTCGCGCGACTGCTCCACCGCGAACAGCGCGTAGTGCAGCGCCACGGATACGACGTACAGCAGCAGCCCGATCATCACCAGGTGCGGCAGCTCCGGACGCAGCCGGTCCGAGATTCCCGCCAGATACCCGATCAGGCGCGCCAGCTCGGTCCAGATCACCGTCGCGACGATGGCCGCAACCGCGTGATTGGTCACCGGTCCGATCCATTGCTTGCGGGTGGGGAGATCGTGACAGCGATACCAGGGCGCCAGGCACACGAACGCGTATATCAGGCACAGCGGCTCGGCAACCAGCAACGCTTCGCGCCAGCCGAGCGTCTGGCTGCGCAGCAATTCCGCGAGCATCAGCCCGAAAATCAACCACACCAGCACGTAGGCGAGGAACCAGCGGCGATCGAAAATCGGATGCATGGTTCAGGTTTTCACCACCACTCCGCCGAATACCGCGAACCCGCTCACCACCAGGCGCGGCTTTTTTTCCTCGGTGGCCGACGCGGTGCGCCAGGTTTTGTCCTCGTAGCCGCCGAAAATTCCCGCCCCGCGCACGATCACCTGCCAGGTTTCCGGGACGCGGATGTCGATCCCTCCGAAAAGCGCGTTGGCTTCCAGGCGCACTTCGTCTTTTTGAATGCCGGCCTTGGTGAGATCGATGTTGGCGCCGCCGAACATCGCCAGCACCTCGCCGCCTTCGAAGTTCTGAGACTCGACGCGCCGCCGGACGCCGCCGAAAACGGCCCATTCACCCAGAGCGTCGGTACTCACCGCGCCGCTCGAGGCGCCCCCCATCGGCTGGGGCCAGGAGAACACGCTTCCGCGATCGATTCCGCGCGCCAGCATTCCCAATCCGACGGCAATTAAAATGACGGGCCAGAAAAACTCCCACGGATCGCCGTGAATGTAGCCCAGATTGTGCGCCAGGAAAACTCCGCCGGCGAACAGCAGCACCGATCCCCAGATTCTTCCGCCCCAACCCCACGCCGTAATCACGCGCGCGCCGCCCACCGCGATCAGGATCACCGGCCACCAGTCCCAAATATGCTCGACTACGGTGATGCCCAGGTTATCGAGCAGGATCAGAACGCCGATCCCGGCGATGATGGTTCCCGCCAGCACGCCGCCGAACGGGGAGTGGCGCCGCATCATGCGTTCCCGCCTGCGTTCCATTTTGATACGGTGCCGCTCCAGGATATCTTCGTGGATCTGGTCGCGGAACCGCCGGCCGAAATCGCGTCGTTCCTCGCGCCGGCCATTGGGATCGTCTGCCATCGCCCTAAACCTTTCGTCAAGTCGATCTTAGCAAGACGGCAACGCTACGCCGAGAAAATTCGGCGAATGGCGTTGGGGACCCGGCGAGTTGCGTAAACTGATCTATTTTCGAGGTTTTTTCCGTCCTGAATCAGCCGGAGGATCGTTCCCAGGGTCGGCCGGGACCGTCGCGGAGGCGGTGGAAAGAACCGCGTTGAACAGCTCCTTCTGGCGCGCCAGCTCCTTCTTGCTGGGAGGCGGCTGTTCTTTCCGATAATCGTGATCGCTGTAGCAGGTGCGGCAGCGAACTTTGGCGGCCGTGCCTTCGACCAGAGACACAATCGAGTGATTGGTCAGACGGCGGCACTTGACGCAATAGTCATCGATCACATCGCCCAGTCGTAAATCCATAGGCAATCGTGAGTATATAACAATAGTCGGGTGAAGATGCGGATCGGAACGGTCGTGTTGTGTTGCGTGCTCGCCGGATGCGGAGGGAATCCGGCCCCGAAAACGGAAGCCAAAGCCCCACCCCAGGCCGCGCGGCCGCGCATTACGCTTTTTTACGCATCGCCCGCGACGCCGGCGCTCGGCGAGACGGCCAACCTGTGCTATGGCGTCGAGAACGCGGACCAGGTGACGCTCGATCCGCCCGTCGATAAGGTCTGGCCGGCGCTCACGCGCTGCATCGGGATCACGGCTTCAAAGCGCGTGACCTATACGCTCACCGCCCGGCGTGGAAGTGAAACGGTTTCGCAGTCGGTGACGGTCGCGCCGGGACCGCCGGCGGTGAAACTGATCGACGTGACCGTCAGCAGCGCGCAGGTCGCGCCGGGTGGAGAGGTAACCGTCTGTTTCCACGCGAAAAACGCGACCCGGGTGACCATCCGGCCGGGTCAATGGGTTCCGCCGCACGACGATGCGGTGGGCTGCGCGCGCGATACGCCGAAACACGATACCACCTACGTGGTGACCGCGTCCGGCCCCGGCGGCAGCGACGTGCAACGCGTTCCGGTAAAGGTAAAATGAACCTTTCATGAGCCGGGAAAACGGCGGTTTCAACGCAAAGGAACGGAAGGTTTTCCGCTCCCTCTCGACGCCCGAAAAGATCCAGCGCTTTCTCGACCGGGAGATCGGATATCACCACAAGAACACGTGTTATTCCCCGCGCACGGTGCTGCGCCAGGGCATGGCGCATTGCATGGAAGGCGCCATGTTCGCCGCCGCCGCTCTGCGCGAAATGGGGCATCCGCCGCTGCTGGTGGATCTCGAGGCGGTGCGCGACACCGATCACGTATTGGCGGTGTATCGCGTGGACGGCTGCTGGGGCGCGGTGGCCAAATCGGATTACAGCGGGCTGCGCTCGCGCGAGCCGGTGTATCGCACGCTGCGCGAGCTGGTGATGAGCTACTTCGAGCACTACTTCAATTACGCCGGCGAAAAAACGCTGCGCACCTATTCGCGCCCGGTCAATCTCGGCCGCTTCGACCGGATCGGCTGGGCCACGCGCGAGGAAGAAGTGTGGGAGATCCCCAATCATCTGTGCGACATCTCGCACACGCCGCTGATCGACCCGGCCATGGAACGCCGCCTGGCGCGCATGGATGAGCGGTTGTATAAAGCGGGCAGGCTGGGCGGGAAAAGCAGTTCGTAGTTCGTGGTCCGCAGTCGGTCGTCGGCGCACTACGCGCCACCAACCGCTCACCCCGCAGTATCCTCTCTATATGCCCGAAATCCTCACTGAAATCCGCGATCGCGTGGCTACGCTCACGCTCAATCGTCCCGAAAAAATGAACGCGCTCAGCCCTGATTTGATCGCGCAGTCGATCGCCGCGCTCAAGGAGTGGGCGCGCGATCCGGAGATTGGCGCGATCGTCGTCACCGGAGCCGGACGGGCGTTCTGCGCGGGCGGCGATGTCTCCGCCATGGCGCGCGACGGCGGCGAGCGGACGCTCGAGCAGCGCGTCGACGGCCTGCGCGCATCGCAGGAGTTTTCCTGGCTGCTGTACAACATGCCCAAGGTCACCCTCGCGGCGGTGAACGGTGCAGCGGTCGGCGCGGGATTGGGAGTCGCGCTTTCCTGCGATCTGCGGATCGCCGCGGCCGGCGCCAAATTCGGGACGGCTTACGCCAAGGTCGGCTTTGGCGGCGATTTCGGCACCACCTGGCTGCTCGCGCGTTACGCCGGAGCGCCGAAAGCGAAGGAGCTGTTCTTTCTGGCCGAAAATATCGACGCCGCGGAAGCGCAGCGCATCGGCCTGGTGAATCGCGTGGTGGAAAGCGAACGGCTCATGGCGGAGGTTTCTGATCTCGCCGCGCGCATCGCGCATGGCCCGCTTACCAGCTATCGATATATGAAGGCGAACGTGAATCTGGCGGCGTCGGTGGATTTCCGGACCATGCTCGATCGCGAAGCGGAAACGCACCTGCGCTGCGGCGAGACGCAGGACCATCGTGAAGGCGTGCGCGCGTTCCTCGAAAAGCGCGCGGCGAACTTCAGCGGGAAATAGCGATCGCGCCTCAGGAACGGGATCGCGCCACGGCTACGCCAGGACTTCCTTCGCGATTTTTTCCGCCTGCTCCGCGCGAAACGCGCGCAGCTTATCGCGCAGTTCCGGACGCTTCACGGCCAGAATGGCGATCGCCAGCAGCGCGGCGTTGGTCGCCCCCGGTTTGCCGATCGCCAGCGTTCCCACCGGAATCCCGCCCG
>JASHWA010000196.1 GCA_030044325.1 Bryobacteraceae bacterium | reverse complement strand
CGACTTTTTCCCGCTGTTCGGCGTCGAGCCGATGGTGGGCCGGTGGCTGAGCGCGGCGGATGATCTGCCCGGCGCGCCCACGCGCGTGATCTTGAGCTTCGGCTACTGGCAGCAGCGTTTCGGAGCGGACCGGCGGATCATCGGCCGCAGGCTGACGGTTTCTGGAAATGCGGCTGAAATCATCGGCGTGATGCCGGCCGGATTTTCGCTGCCCGGCGTTGCGGCGGACGTTTTCGTCGCGGCGCGAATCGATCCTGCGGAAGCGCCGCAGGACGGCCGCAGCTACCAGGTGTACGGACGGCTGCGCCCCGGCGTTTCGAGCGGGGCGGCGGCGGCTGAAATGCGCGATCTCGCCGCGCAAACCGCGGCCGAGCGTCCGGAAAGAGACGCGCACTGGGGCGCGACCGCCATCCCTCTGCTCTCCGACGCCGTTCGCGACGTCCGCACCGCGCTGCTGGTGCTATTGGGCGCCGTCGCGTTCCTTCTGGCGCTGTGCTGCGTCAATGTCGCGAACCTGTACCTGATGCGAACCTACCATCGCGCGCGAGAGCTGGTTTTGCGGCACGCGCTCGGCGCCGGCCGCGGGCGGCTGATTCAGCAGCTGGTCGCCGAGAGCCTGCTGCTGGCGCTCGCCGGCGGTGCGTTCGGCGTGGTGCTCGCCTATATCGGCGTCCCGGCGCTGATCGCTCTGGTTCCGCTGAATTTTCCTTTGCCGCGCCTGGCGCAGATTCACGTGGATCAACCGGTGCTGCTGGTTTCGCTCGCGATTTCGATGGTTGCAGGAATCGCGTTCGGGCTCACGCCCGCATGGGCAGCGAATTTCACCAATCCGGCCGAGAGTCTGCGCCAGGGCGGCCACGCGATCGCGGGGCGGCGCAACGCTTTGGGCAACGCGCTGGTGGTGGTCGAGGTCGCGCTCGCGCTGGTTCTGGTGTGCGGCGCGGGTCTGATGGCGCGCAGCTTCATCGAGCTCGATCGCGCCGATCCGGGCTTCCGCACCGATCACCTGATCACCATGCGAATGCTGCTGGTGATGTCGAAATACGGGCCCAACCTGAATTCGAGAGCCGCGGTGGTGGAGCAGATGCTTGAAAAAATGCGCGCGGTTCCGGGGGTGGCCGCGGCAGCTTCGATTCACTTTCTGCCGATGAGCGGAATCGGATCGGGGTCCGGCGTGGAGCGGGCGGATCGTCCCATGCCTGCGCCGGGAACGGGGCATGGCGCGGGGTATTCGGTGATTTCGGACGGATATTTTCAGGCGATGGGAATTCCGATCGTGGCCGGCCGGGAGTTCGACACGCGGGACCGCATGGGCGCGCCGCCGGTGGCGATCCTGAACCAGGCGGCCGCGCGCATGTTGTATCCGGGCGAGGACGCGATCGGCAAGCAACTCACGCTCGACTGGGAGGGTCCTCCGCAGGCGCAGATTGTGGGGATCGCGGCGGATTCGCGTTTTGAAGGGATGGAAGCGCAGGTGGAACCGTTCGTTTTTGTTCCCAATGCGCAGCGGCCGAGCCTGTACTGCGCGCTGGTGGTGCGCACGCGGCAAGATCCGGCGAGGATGATCGCGGCGGCGCGCGCGGCGATGCGCAGCGTGGACCCGGGGCAGGGCGTGCTTCAAACGGCCACGATGGAGCAGCGGGTAGCGGATTCGCTCGCGCGGCCGCGGCTGCAGAGCATCCTGCTCGGCTCGTTCGGATTTCTGGCGCTGGTGCTCGCCTGCGTCGGAATCTATGGAGTGCTTGCCTACGCGGTTTCCGAGCGCATGCGGGAGATGGGCGTGCGGGTGGCGCTGGGGGCATCGCGCGGCGCGATTCTCGGCGAGGTGTTGCGCGGAGGAATGCGCCTCACGGCGGCAGGGATCGCGATCGGCGTGGCGGCGGCGCTCGTGCTGACGCGTTATCTCGAAGCGCTGCTGTACACGGTGCGTCCCACCGACCCGGCGGTTTTCGCGGCGGCCGTGGCGATGCTTTTCGCGGTCGCCGCGATTGCGTGCTATGCGCCGGCGCGGCGCGCCTCGCGGGTGGATCCGATGGTGGTGCTGCGCGAGGAGTAGATGGGCGTGTTTATCGCCATGCTCCGCGGCGTCAACGTCGGCGGGCGAAGGATCAAAATGGACGCCCTGCGGAAGCTGTGCCCGGCGCTCAGGCTGCGCGACGCGTGCACGCATTTGCAAAGCGGCAACCTCGTTTTTCGCGCGGATGGGGAGGGTGCGGCGATCGCGCGGCGGCTGGAAACAGCGATCGAGCGCGAATTCGGCTTTCATTCGGACGTGATTGTGCGGACGACAGAGGAGATCCGGGAGGTGATCTCGCGGAGTCCGTTCGGGGCTCGCGGGCTCGAGCCCAGCAAGATTCTGGTCTATTTTCTGGCGGGCGAGCCGTCCGCGGAGGCGCGGACGAAAATCTCGCGCATGGAGACGAGCCCGGAAGAGCTCCACATGCATGCGCGCGAGGTGTTCATTTATTTTCCGAACGGGATGGCGCGCCCCAAGTTGTCGATGGCCGCCGTGGATCGCGCGCTTCAAGTCCCTGGAACGGGGCGCAACTGGAACACGGCGGTGAAGCTGCTTGAAATCGCGGAATCGCTCAGCGCGCGATAAGGCTGCGCGAGGCGGCGCAGAGGGCCTGGAGCGCACGCGGTTTCGCGCGGATCGGGGCGGCAATCGAAATGCTCGGGCGAATTCCAGGAGATTCCATGACCCTGAAACAGTATTTCCCGATTTCGGTGGGCGTGTTCGCGCTGGTGGTGGCCGGGGCGGTGTATTTCAATGTGCCGATTTTGCCGTTCGCCGTGATTTTGCTGGCGGGCGAGACGCTGCTGGGATTCCAGATCGAGGATCATAAGGCGGCGCGTTTCGTGAAGGAGCTGTTTCGCGGGCCGGCTCACTGAAGTTTCGACGGCCGGCCGCGGATGGCGTGGCTGAAGCCACGCGCGGCCTGAAGGCCGCCGTCCTTGGTTTTGGTCACTACAGCGGGCGGTCCGGCGCTTCGACCAGGGTCACTTTGACGTTCATGGTGCGGCCGTTGCGGTAGATGGTGACATTGATCACATCGCCGGGGCGTTTTCGGGCGACCACGTTTTGAAGTGCGTGTTCGTCGGTCACCGGCTTGCCATCGATCGCCATGATGAGATCCCCGCCGACGCCCACCCGCGAGTTGCCGATGCGCACCACGTCCTGAGGCTGGTGCAGGCCCGCGTTTTCGGCGCCCGAGCCGCGCTCGATTTCCTGGATCAACAGGCCGCCGGAACGCGGCAGCCGCAGCGCTTCCGCGATATCGCCCGGCGGAATGTACACCGCATAGGCGCCGAACCACGCCTTTCCAAAACTCTTGCCGGCGTGGAAATCTTCGAGCATGAGCTTGGCGCGGTTGATGGGCATGGCGAAGCCGATTCCCACGTTTCCGCCGTTCGGTCCGTAGATGGCGGTGTTGATGCCGATGACGCTGCCCGAAGAATCGAGCAGCGGGCCGCCGCTGTTGCCCGAATTGATGGCGGCGTCGGTTTGCAGCATGCCTTCGAGCGGTTCGTTGTTTTCGCCGCGGATATCCACGCCGAGCGAGCTGATCACGCCCACCGTCAGCGTTCCCCTCAATCCGAACGGCTGGCCG
>JASHWA010000195.1 GCA_030044325.1 Bryobacteraceae bacterium | reverse complement strand
TCCCAGCTTTCCTCCGCCCTGCAGCAGTTCGTCAGCGATTACAACACGCTGCAAACCGCGCTTTCTCAGCAGGTGGGGCAATCCGGCGGAGCGCTGGTCGGCGACAGCACCGTCAGCCAGATCCAGGAAGCGCTCCAACAAATGATTTCCTACACTACTTCATCGGGCGGCGTCCAGAGCCTCGCCGATCTGGGCGTCGAGTTCAGCGAAACGGGCCAGGCGTCGTTCGATTCGAGCACGTTCGACGCGCTCAGCCAGTCCCAGCTCTCCGACGCTTTTAACTACCTGGGTTCCACCACCAGCGGATTCGGCGGATTTTCGCAGCAGCTCACGCAGCTGAGCGATCCCGTGACGGGCCTGATTCAGGACGAAATCACCGGCCTCCAGCAGACCAACACCAATCTTCAAGACCAGATCAGCACGCTCAACACGCAGATCACCAACATGACCAACGGCCTGACGCAGCAGTACGAAAGCGCCGACGCGCAGCAGGCCGAGCTTCAGCAGCAGCAATCCGATCTCGGTGACGAGCTCGAGGGGCTCAATCTGGTTCTCTACGGAAAGGACACCACCTCGATCTCATGACGCTCGAACAAGCCACGCTTCGCGCGCAAGCTGCCGCGGCCGCGGGCGATATGGAAGCATTGGGCGAGGCTCTGAAGGCTCGCGCCGCGGCGATCCGCGAAGTCCGCTATCAACCGCTTTCCGAGGCGAAGGCGGCTCGATTCAAAGCCGCGTTCGAAGCCGGCGAATCCATCGCGCGCGACCTGCGCCTGTTCAAAATGAAACTTTCGATCGACACGCATCGCCTCAAACAGATCCAGTCCGCGCTGCTCGCAGGTCTGGGCGCGGAGCCGCGCTCGCGGCTCGATTTTCAAGGATGAAGAAATGAGCACACACCGTGATTCGCGCCGGTTCATTCGCGTCTGACGCAAACATGCCGGAAATTCTCACGCGCCGATTCGGCGCCATCCGCTTTGAGGAAAACTCCGTGGTGCATTTTCCTGCGGGACTTCCCGGATTTGAAAGCCGCACGCGTTTCCTGTTGGTGGAGCGTCCCGCGCACGCGCCGGTCGTTTTCCTTCAGAGCATCGACGCGGCCGACCTTTGCTTCTTCACGGCGCCGGTCGCCGCGATTGACCCCAATTATCAGCTCGCTATGACCGAAGAAGACCAGCGCCTGCTTGCGTCTCCGGGTCCGACGCTCCTGCTGGCGATTCTTTCCTCGACCAAAGCCGGCCAATGGACCGCCAATTTATTGGCGCCGGTGGTCATCGATTTGCCCTCGCGCCGCGCCGTGCAGGCGGTGCGCGCCGATTCGCGCTACTCGCATCAACACCCGATCGGGAGCGCGCCATGCTCATAATCCGCCGGCGCGAAGGCGAAGCTTTGTTGATCGGCGAAGAGATCGAACTCGAAATTCTGGAGTGCACGCACTCTCAAGTCAAGCTCGGAATCCGCGCGCCCAAAGAAGTGACCATTTTGCGTAAGGAAATCCACTTGACCCGCGAGCAAAACCGCATCGCCGCCGAAATGCCGCCGGAAACGTTGCCGCAGCTGCACGCGTTGCTGCCGGCCCGCGATCGTTAACCGAAGGTGGCAATCTCGTCCAGCGATTTCCGGCCGATATCCGGCACGGCCGCGTCTTCCGCGGGATACCCCGCCACCAACAACAAAAACGCCCGTTCGTGTTTCGGCCGGTTCAGAATCTCATTCAGGAATCCCATGGGGCTGGGCGTGTGCGTCAGCGAAACCAGACCCGCATGATGCAGCGCCGCGATCAGCAATCCCGTCGCGATGCCCACCGACTCGCTGACGTAGTAATTCTTCACCTTGCGCCCGTCCGGAAGCAGCTCGAAGGTCTTGGCGAAAATCACGATCAGGCAGGGCGCCCGTTCGAGGTACGGCTTGTTCTCGTCGGTTCCCAGCGAAGCGAGCGCATCCAGCCATTCCCGCGGCGCCCGGCCGTGATAAAACGCGCGCTCTTCGCGCTCCGCGGCTTCTCTGATGCGCGCCTTGATCGCGGCATCGCTCACTACCACGAAATGCCACGGCTGAAGATTGGCCCCGCTCGGCGCGCTTCCGGCCGTGATGAGGCAGTCTTCGATCACCCCGCGCGGAACCGCGCGATCTGAAAACTGGCGCACCGTTCTGCGACGCGTCATCTCGCTCTTGAACGCCGCCGCGCGCCGGATCATCTCCTCCGGCGGATACTCGACGTAGGCCGAGAGGGGCAAAAATTTCGCCACGTTACACCTTCGCGGGAATCATGATCGGAGCGGTGGCGAGCAGCTTGTCTTCGAACTCATAATCCGGTTTCGATCCGTTATTGTGCCGCAGATACCATTTATAGGTTTCCTGCAAGCCGTCGACAAAATCCACCGGCTTGAATTTCAGCACGCGCTGCGCCTTGGCGGTCACCTGCGTGATCGGCGGCATGTCGAAATAAAATCCGAAATACAGCCTGGGCCCCATGGGATGGCCGCCCGAGCGCAAAATATATTCGCGCGGAATGCGCACGAACTTCACCGGCTTCCGGCACGCCTTCGCGAAAGCTTCCACCGCTTCCATCTGCGAGACCGGACGCGCGTTGGCGATGTTGAACGCGTGCCCCGCCGCGTTCGGCTCATCCACGGCTTTGAGCGCGGCGCGAACCAGGTCCTTCACGTATACGAATTGCATCAGCCGGCGGCCGTCGCCCGGGAGGATAATCGAGCGGCTCGCGCGCAGCCGGTCCCAGAAATAAGTTTCGCGGTAAAACGGATTTCCGGGGCCGTAAATATACGGCGGACGCAGCGTCACCACCGGCAACCCGATACGCTGGTGCAGGCGGAACAGCGCCCGCTCGCTCATCGCCTTGTTGCGAACGTACAGCTCCGGCGCATCATCCGGCGCGAGCGCATCGCCTTCGTGATGATTCAACCCGTCGCCGTACGCCGCCACGCTCGACATGAAAACGTAGCGCTGAAGATTGTTGCCGAGGGCCTTCACCGTCCCTTCGACGTGCGCCGCCGTGGTGCCGCGCTCCCAGTCGTAGACGTTGTCGAAAACCAGGTCGAAGGATTTTCCCGCCAGCGCCGCTTTCATCGCCGCCGGATCGTTGCGGTCCGCCATGACGTTCTTCACGCGGCGCCCCAGGTCGTGCTTGGGCCGGCGGTGCAGAACCGTTACGGAATGGCCCTGCTTCAGTAATTCGGCCACCATCAGGCGGCCGATGAATCGCGTCCCTCCGATGACCAGGCAATTCATGCGCACATTTCGGAAAATACTAAGAAATTAGTCGTAATATTCCAGGCCGAGGTGAGTAATCAGGTCCTCGCCGCGCATCCAGCGGAGCGTGTTCTTGAGCTTCATGAGCTGGATGAAGATGTCGTGCTCGGGGTACAAGCCGGGCGCGGTCATGGGAGCCTTGAAATAAAACGAAAGCCACTCCTGAATGCCGCGCATCCCGCAACGCTGCGCCAGGTCCAGAAACAGGACCAGATCGAGCACCAGCGGAGCGGCGAGAATCGAATCGCGGCACAGAAAATCGATTTTGATCTGCATCGGATAGCCCAGCCATCCGAAAATGTCGATATTATCCCAACCTTCCTTGGAGTCTCCGCGCGGCGGATAATAATTAATCCTCACCGCGTGATAAAAATGATCGTACAATTCCGGATAAAGCTGCGGTTGCAAGATATGTTCGAGCGAGCTCATCTTGCTCTCTTCCTTGGTCTTGAACGAACCCGGGTCTTCCAGCACTTCGCCGTCGCGATTGCCCAGAATGTTGGTCGAAAACCAGCCGTTCAGCCCCAGCATCCGCATCTTCAATCCCGGCGCGATCAGCGTCTTCATGAAGGTCTGCCCGGTCTTGAAATCCTTCCCGCAGATGGGAATATTGCGTTCGCGCGCGAGCTCCAGCAGCGCGGGCGTATCCGTCGTCAGATTGGGAGCGCCGTTGGCGAAGGGCACGCCGGATTTGAGCGCGGCGTACGCGTAGATCTGGCTCGGCGCGATCTCCGGATCGTTCTTCATCAGCCCGCATTCGAAATCGCGCAACGTTCCGTGAACCGCGCCCGGCCGGTGAAAAACTTCGGTCGACGCGCACCAGATCATCACCATCCGCGCACAGTCGTTGGTCTGGCGGAACTGCGCGATGTCTTCCATCAGCATTTCCGCTTTTTCCATTTTCGTCGCCGCCTGTTTCACGTTCGGCCCGTCGATGCGCCGCACGTATTCGTGATCGAATACCGCTTTCATCGGGCGGATCGCCGAAAGCGGCTGCTTCAACTGATCGATCTGCGTCCGTTCGAGCACCGCGGCGTTGCACGCGGCTTCGTACGCCGTGTCTTCGTAAATATCCCACCCGCCGAAGACCAGGTCGTTCAATCCCGCCAGCGGAACAAAATCCTTGATTTTCGGCGTCCGATTTTCCGTGCGCTTTCCCAGCCGGATGGTCGACAACTGCGTCAGCGAACCCACCGGCACGGCCATTCCGCGCCGCACCGCTTCCACGCCGGCGATAAACGTGGTGGTTACCGCGCCGATACCGGGAATTAATACACCCAGCTTTCCATCCGCGGACGCAATGTGGACGTTGTCTTGCGAAGACAATTTTGAACTCCTTACGATTTCGACTACACGGTTACACAACCGGACGCTTGTTCGCGAGAGGTGTGAGGAAAAAGACGAACGTACTATATACTAGCACTTTATGCAGAATCGCGCGAGCGGGATTTCCCATGAAAGGGCTGCGCAGGAAAAGAGCGCCGCGGCAATCTCCGCGATCGTGGTCGACGACGAAGCGCTGGCGTCGGAAGAACTGGCGTATTTATTAAAAGAGTTCGAGGACATTGAGATCGTCGCTACGGCGTCGAATGGCCTGGAAGCCGTCAAATTGATCGAAGATCTCGAACCCGACCTCGTCTTTTTAGATGTCCAGATGCCCGGACTCGACGGCATGGGCGTCATCCGCAAACTGCGCGAGAAAAAAATTCCGTTGCCTTATTTCGTCATGTCCACCGCCTATGACCAATACGCGGTCGAGGCGTTTCGTTGGGAGGCCCTCGATTATCTGCTGAAACCGGTCGAAAAAGAGCGCCTCGCGGTGGCCGTCGCGCGCGCGCGAAAAAGCATCGCCGAGCGCGCCAAACCCGCGCGGCCCGAGCCGCAGCACCACAAGTCCCCGCTGCTGCTGATTAAAAGCAACCATCGCAACCTGGTGATCGACGCGCAGGACGTGGTCTACGCAACCATCGACGACGGACTGATCACCGTCGTCGCCACCAACGTCGAAGGGCAGTCCAATTACCGCACCCTCGAAGAACTGCAATCCAATCTCGATCCCGGTCTTTTCTGGCGCGTGCACCGGTCGTATTTGGTCAACATTCATCGCATCCGCGAAGTGATCCCGTGGTTCAAATCCAGCTTCCAGCTCCGCATGGACGATAAAAAACAAACCGAAATTCCCGTGAGCCGCGTCCAGACGAAACGCCTTCGCGCGCTTCTGAAACTGTGAAGCGCGAATATCATAAGTGGTTTTCGCCGCGCCTGGGACGCGACATGGAGCTGCTCGTCTTCGGCCACTCGGGAATGCCCGTGATCGTTTTTCCCACCTCGATGGGCCGCTTCTACGATTACGAAAACCGCGGCATGATCGACGCCGTGCGCGATCGCTATGAAGACGGCCGCTTGCAGGCCTTCTCGGTCGATTCGGTGGACGCCGAGAGCTGGTACAACAAGGCTGTGCACCCGGCCGTCCGCGCCGCGCGTCACGTCCAATACGACCAATATCTGGTCGAAGAAGCGGTTCCCTTCGTTCGCGCGCGGAATTCAGCGCCGATCGCCGTCACCGGTTGCAGCTTCGGCGGATATCACTCCGTCAACTTCGCTCTGCGACACCCCGACGTCGTGAGTTACTGCGTCAGCATGGGCGGCGCCTTCGATATTCACCAGTTCCTGCACGGCTATTACGACGACAACTGCTATTTCAACTGCCCGCCCGATTTTCTCCCGGGTCTGACGGACGAATGGTTTTTATCGCGTTACCGCCGGATGCGAATCGTGCTGGCCACCGGCGAAACCGACATTTGTCTTGACGAAAATCTGCGCCTCTCGCGCATCATGACCGCCAAAGCCATCCCCCACTGGCTCGACGTTTGGGGCGACGGCACCGGCCACGATTGGCCCTGGTGGGAGCGCATGGCTCAGAAATTCTTCTGATCGCGCCGGAGCACACCAAACCCCTTCGCCTTTCTGACATTCTTATAGAAGTGCACAAAATCGGAATCATCTACGGAATGGAAAATACCTTCCCCGGCGCGCTGGTCGATCGCATTAATTCCATGCGCGCCGACGGAATCACGGCCGAGCACCTGCGCATCGGCGGGATCAAAATGGCCGAGCCCTCCGGCTACCGCGTGATCGTCGACCGCATCTCGCACGACATCGCCTTCTATCGCGCGTATCTCAAAAATGCCGCGCTCAACGGAACCACGATCATCAACAACCCCTTCTGGTGGGGCGCCGACGATAAATTTTTCAACTACGCGCTCGCATCCAAACTCGGCGTCGCGATTCCGCCCACCGTCCTGCTCCCGCACAAGGAGCATCCGCCGGGAACCACGTCGCAATCCATGCGCAATTTGATTTATCCGCTTAACTGGGAGGAGATTTTCGATTACATCGGCTTTCCCGCGTTTTTGAAACCCTACAGCGGCGGCGGATGGAAGAGCGTCTATAAAGTCCATAATCCCGAAGAACTGTTTCGGGCCTATGATGAATCGGGCGATCTGTGCATGACCCTCCAGCGCGCCGTCGATTTCGACGATTATTTTCGCTGCTATGTCGTCGGACAGCAGAAGGTTCACGTCATGCGCTACGATCCGCGCCGCCCGCACGCGCATCGCTACGTTCTCGACGGTCCGCCCGTCGATCCCGCCATGCACGCGCGCCTGGTGGACGATTGCCTCAAATTGTGCCGCGCGCTCGGCTACGATCTGAACACGGTCGAATTCGCCGTCGAGGAAGGAACTCCCTACGCCATCGATTTTCTGAATCCCGCGCCGGATGCCGATTATCACTCCGTCGGCCCGGCCAATTTCGAATGGATCGTCGACGCCGTAGCCGAATTCGCGGTCGAACAGGCGCTCAAGCCACCCTCCGGGCTGGAAATGCGCTGGCAACATTTTTTATGATCCAGAGCTTGAGCCTCAACTCACTCGCCCGATCCGCCCTGAGGCGCGACATTCATGGAGCGCGCTGCACACAGACGGTCTGCACGCTATGAAACCTAGCTTCACCATCGGCATCGAAGAGGAATACCAAACCATCGACCCCGCGACGCGCGACCTGCGCTCCCACATCGATACCGAAATCATCGAAAAAGGCAAAACCAAGCTGCGCGAAGCCGTCAAGCCGGAAATGCACACCAGCGTGGTCGAGGTGGGCACCGGGATCTGCCGCAACATCCAGGAAGCGCGCCGCGAAGTCTGTGAGCTGCGCCGCGGCATCATCGCTCTCGCCCGCGAAAACGGACTGCGCCTGGGCGCCGCCGGCACCCATCCCTTCGCCGACTGGCGCAAGCAGAGCATCTACCCCGACGAGCGCTACTACACCATCGTCGAAGACATGGGCAACGTCGCGCGCGCCAACCTCATCTTCGGATTGCACGTCCATATCGGCGTCGAAGACCGCGAAACCGCGATTCACCTGATGAACGCCGCGCGTTATTTCGTCCCCCACATGCTCGCGCTTTCCGCCAACTCGCCCTTCTGGCTGGGCATGGACATGGGATTGAAATCCTATCGCTGCAAAGTATTCGACAAATTTCCGCGCACCAATATCCCCGATTATTTTCCAAGCTGGGGCGAATATCAGAGCTTCGTGGACCTGCTCGTCAAGACGCACTGCATCGATAATGCCAAAAAAATCTGGTGGGACATCCGCCCGCACCCCAATTTCCCCACGCTCGAATTCCGCTGCTGCGACATCCCCATGCGCCTCGATGAGACCATTTCGATCGCCGCGCTGATCCAGGCCACGGTCGCCAAACTCTACAAGCTGTATGAAGCGAACCAGGGATTTCGCCTGTACCGCCGCGCCCTCATCATGGAGAACAAGTGGCGCGCCGCCCGCTACGGCCTGGACGGAAAGCTGATCGATTTCGGCCGCAAAATCGAAGTTCCCATGCGCGATCTGGTCGAAGAATACCTCGCTTTAGTCGATGACGTGGTCGATGAACTCGGTTCGCGCGAAGAGGTCAACGGCATTCGCAAAATCGTCGAAACCGGCAGCGGCGCCGACCGCCAGTTGCAAGTGTTCAAGGAAACCGGAGATTTGACCAAAGTAGTCGATTACATCATTGAGGAGACCGAATCATCTGTCGATGTACGAGCTCAAGAACATACAATTTGATCCCGAATACACCCCGGGAGCGCACAACGCGGTTCACGTGTGCCTGCGCATCGAACCGCACGAAAAGGTGACGCTGATCACCGACCGAGCCTCCATCGAAATCGCCGCGAGCCTGGCCGCCGAGCTCGATGCGCTGGGCGCGCCCTATCGCCCGTTCGTCCTCGAAGACCTCGCGCCACGACCACTCGCCACCATGCCCCAGGAAATCCTCGACGATCTCGAATCGAGCCAGGTGAGCATCTACGCGGTGGTCGCGCAGGCCAACGAGCTGCGCACGCGCATGCAGATGACCGACGTGGTCAACCGCCGCCACATCCGCCACGCCCACATGGTGAACATCGAGCGCCGCATCATGCTCGAAGGCATGCGCGCCGATTTTTTGAAGGTCGATGAGCTCAGCTTGCGAGTTCTGAAAATCGCGCAATCCGCGCGCGTGATTCGCGCCACCACCCCCGCCGGCACCGACATCACCGCGCAAATGAATCCCCATTACAAGTGGCTCAAGACCAGCGGAATCATTTCGACCAAGAAATGGGGCAATCTCCCCGGCGGCGAAATTTTTACCACACCCGGCGAAGTGAATGGAACCTTCGTCATCGACGGCGTGGTCGGCGATTATCTCTGCGCCAAGTACGGCGACCTGCGCTCGGCGCCGCTCACCATCCAGATCGAAGGCAATCGCCTCAAGCGCGCCGAAAGCTCCAACCACGAGCTCGAAGCGGACTTCTGGCGCTATACGCACACCGACGAGAACAGCGACCGCGTGGGCGAATTCGCCATCGGCACCAACATCGGCCTTCACGGCGTAATCGGCAACATTCTGCAGGACGAAAAATTGCCCGGAATCCACATCGCGTTCGGAAATCCCTACGGCGCGCACACCGGCGCCGAATGGGACTCGTCAACACACATCGACGTGGTCGGCACCAAATTCGACATCTGGGCCGACGGCCGCCAGATCATGCAAGCCGGCAGGTTTATCATCTAGCGTGATTCCGGAACTCCGAAAAAAATTCAATCAGAGCTTCACGCCCGGGAAATATCAGCGCTTCCTGCGCATGCTCGACGAGGGCAGCGGCACGCGCGTAAAATTTCGCAACTCGGAAACGCCCGTTTTCCTGCCGCGCGCCTTGTTCGATCGCATGTCGCGGGAGGGCGCCGAGCTCATCACGCAACTGATGACGCCCGAATACCTCGCGCGCAGCAACCAAACCGTCCCGGCCGAATATCGCGTCCCGAACGAAGACGCGCGCCCGCTGTTCATCCAAGTGGATTTCGGCCTCACGCAAGATCTCGAACCGAGGCTGGTTGAAATTCAGGCCTTCCCCTCGCTGTACGCCTATCAACCCTTCTTGCAGCGGACCTATCACGATGCCTACGCACTCGATCTTGCGCTCGATCCCGATTTTTCCGCGTTGCTCCGCCGCGCCGTCCTCGGCCGCCACTCGCCGGAAAACGTGGTCCTGCTCGAAATCGATCCCCATCACCAAAAAACGCTGCCCGATTTTCTGCTCACCGAAAAACTGCTCGGCATCAAAACCGTTTGCATCACGCAAATCGAAAAACGCGGCCGCAAATTATTCCATGCCGGCATCCCCATCGAGCGCATCTACAACCGCGTCATCGTCGATGAGCTGGTCCGCCGCAAAATCGAAACGCCGTTCGACTATCGCGACGATCTCGACGTCGAATGGGCCGGCCATCCCAACTGGTACTTCCGCATCAGTAAATTTTCCATTCCGTTTCTAAACCACCACTCCGTTCCGCGCACGCATTTCCTGGCCGAAGGCGTGCCGGACGATCTCGAAGAGTGGGTGCTCAAGCCGCTCTACTCCTTCGCCGGCCTCGGCGTCATCGTCGGCCCCTCGCGCGAACAGGTCGCCGCCATCGAGAATCCTTCGCAATACATCTTGCAGGAGCGCGTCGATTTTGCCCCGCTGATTGAAACTCCGCACGGCCCGACCAAAGCCGAAATCCGCATCATGTACATCTGGCTCGACGATCTGCGCGCAGTCACCACCATCGTCCGCATGGGCCGCGGAAAAATGATGGGCGTCGATCACAACCGCGACATGGAATGGGTCGGCGCGTCAGCGGCGTTCCTCTGCTAGCCGCGAATGAACGCAAATGAACGCGAAATCCAAGTGTTTTTCCCGTTGATCCACGGCCAGAAATCACGTCTCCGCGATCTTCCGGTTCGCCAGCTCGGCCAGGCGATCGCAGCACGTCTTCATCTGAATGGAGACCTCGCGCAGCGTCCGACCGCGGAAGTCGAGGCGCGGCGCTTTGTGATGCACCGGGCAGCGCACGTCTTCGAGCTTGCGCAGCGTCCGCCGCTTGAACTCGTCCAACTGCTGCACAAGAGCATTCTAACATCGAATTGTTTAAAACGCGTCAACACTCGGATGGAACACTCCCCGCATGGCATAATCCAAAAAAGCATGGCGGGCGAACTCCTCTTTCCTCAGCACGTGCACGACTATCTTCTCTCGAACTCCCTGCGCGAGCCGCCCATCCTGGCGCGGCTCCGCGAACAAACCGCCGCGCACCCCCGCGCCAGCATGCAGATTTCACCCGAACACGGCCAGTTCATGGCGCTTATCATTCAACTGATGGGAGCCCGCCGCGCCATCGAAGTCGGCGTCTTCACCGGCTACAGTGCGCTCGCCGTCGCGCTGGCCATGCCCGCCGGCGGAAAAATCGTCGCCTGCGACGTCAGCGAAGAATACACCGGCGTCGCCCGGGCGTACTGGAAGGAAGCCGGCGTGGATCGCATGATCGACCTTCGTTTGAACCCCGCGCTCGATACCCTCCGCGCGATGATCGCCGCGGGCGAGCGCGGCACTTACGACTTCGCCTTCATCGACGCCGACAAAACCAATTACGAAGCCTATTACGAATGCGCGCTCCAGCTCATCCGCCCCGGCGGCCTGATCATGCTCGATAATGTGTTGTGGTCCGGCCGCGTCGCCGACCCCGATCAAAACGACGCCGACACGCAAGCCCTCCGCGCGCTCAACAAGAAACTCCACGCCGATGCGCGCGTCCTGCTGAGCATGCTCCCGTTGAGCGACGGCGTCACGCTTGCGCTGAAAAAATAGATGGATTTCAAGGAACAGCTCCGGTCGCAGGTCGATATTGTCCAGACCATCGGCGAATACGTGAAACTCAAGCGCACCGGCGCGAGCGGACGCTACGTCGGCTTGTGTCCCTTTCATCAGGAAAAAACGCCCTCCTTTTCCGTCAATCAGGACCGCCAGTTTTTCAAATGTTTTGGCTGCGGAAAAGGCGGCGACATCTTCAATTTCTTGATGGAAATCGAAGCCGTCACGTTCTTTGAAGCGCTGAAAATGCTGGCCGAGCGCAACGGCATTCCCCTGCCCCGGCGCAGCGACCACGCCGACGCCGAATCGAAGCTGCGCGCGGCCTTGCTCGAAATGCACCGCATCGCCGCGGAGATGTTTCAGTCCGCGCTGCGCTCCCCGCAGGGCGCCGAAGCCCGCGCTTATCTTGAGAAACGCGGCGTCAGCCAGGAAATGATCGAGACGTTCGGGCTGGGCTACGCGGAGCCCAAGGGCCAGGCGCTGGTGCGCCGGCTCGCCCAGGAGCCCTTCTCGCCGGAGGAACTCGAAGCCTCGCGCCTGATCGCCCGCCGCGACGACGGCAGCCACTACGATTTCTTCCGCGGCCGCCTGATGTTCCCCATCCACAACGAATCGGGCAAGGTGATCGCCTTCGGCGGGCGCGCCCTTCGCGACCAGGACAATCCCAAGTATCTCAACTCGCCTGAAACGCCCGTGTATCGAAAGTCATCTGTCCTTTACAATGTGCATCGCGCGCGCGAGGCCATGCGCCGCTCGAATCGCGCGATTTTGGTGGAAGGATACATGGACGTGATCGGCGTTTTCGCCGCAGGAATCAAAGAGGTGGTCGCTCCCTGCGGAACCTCGTTCACGCCCGCGCAGTGCCGCATCCTGCACCGCCTTACCGACGGCCACACCGTCGTCGTCAACTTCGATCCCGATAACGCCGGCGCCAACGCCGCCGAAAAAGCCGTTCAGCTCCTGCTCGACGAATCCCTGCACGTCCGGGTTCTGGCGCTCGATGGCGAGCTCGACCCCGACGAGTTCATCAAACAAAGGGGCGCCGCGGCGTATGTAAAAAGTCTCGAAGCCGCGCCGACTTATTTCCACTGGCTGGCCGACCGCGCGCGCGCGAAATTCGACATGCGCACCTCGGACGGCCGCGTGGACGCGTTCAAATTCCTGCTCCCCTCCGTACAGAAAATCGGCGACAAGCTGGAGCGCGCCGCCATCGCCAACGATCTGGCGGGTTATCTCGGCGTCGAGCAGGGCATGGTGCTCGATCAATTCAAGAAAGCCGCGGCGGAGCGCCGAGCGCCCACCCCCGCCGCCGCCGATCCCGGCCCCGGCATACCCGCTCTTGAACGCATGCTGATTCAGGCGTTGATTTCAAGCGAAGCCGCGCGCATCCAAACGCTCCCACACCTCGCCGATGAAGTCATCGGCAATTTCGCCGCGCGCGAGATTTTCCTGGCCCTCCGCAACGCCCACCAATCCGATCCGAAGGCAACGTTTTCCGCTATCGAAGCCCGCCTGTCCTCCTCCGCGCGGGATCTATTGCATCACATTGCGTCGGCCGATGAGAGTATAGACGACGTTCAGGCCCAGGAACAGGCTCGCGCCTGCCTGCGCAGGATCGAAAGCGATTTCCGGAAACGCCGCATCGACGATCTGCGCGCCCGCGGAAAAACCGCCGAGCGGGAGGGAAGGATGGAAGAAGCGCTCGGTATTATCGCAGAAATCGAGCGGCTCCGCAGAGAGCTTGGCCGCGCGGGGACGTGAGAAGCTCGAAGGACCCAATATGCGGTGTTGTACACTGAACTTAACCGGGCTGAAATCGCTCCCAGCGGGGATCTGGGTGCGGGAAAGTCCACTGGGGTAAAGTTGGCGATTGACGACAAATTCGGCCGGCTGAAGCAGCTCATGGATACCGGGAAGGAGAAGGGCTACGTCCTCTACGATGAGGTCAACGAGCTGCTGACCGAAGATTTTCCCGGCGGCCGCGAGCTCGATGATCTGCTCTCGGAGCTCGACAGCGCCGGCGTCGAAATCCTCGAGGAACCCAAGATCGAGTTTGACAAGAAGCTCGAAGACGGTGAAGAGCTCGCCGACCTCGACCTGGCCCAGGATTACAGCGACAAAACCAACGATCCGGTGCGCATGTACCTGCGCGAGATGGGCACCGTTCCGCTGCTCACGCGCGAGGGCGAAATCGAGCTGGCCAAGCGCATCGAGCGCGGCCAGATGGCGGTGCGCAAGGCTCTCAGCCGCTCACCGCTGGTGATCCGCGAAATCCTCGCGTTCTCCGGCGCTTTATATAAGGACGCCTGCATCGTCCGCGACATCCTGGTCATGCCCGACCTGGTGGTTACCGACGAAAGCATCGTCGAACAGGCGCGCGAGCTGATCGCAACCGTCGCCGAAATCGAAAAACACTACAAAAAAGCGCAGCAGTTCCGCCAGAAATTACAGGCCATTTCGCGCGGCATGAAGCCCAAAATGCACCGCTCGCTGCGCTGGAGCCTGGCGCGCACCATGGTCAATATTTCACGCCTGATTCGCGGCATTCATTTCAGCTCTGTCACGCGCCGCGAGCTGGCCGGCCGCCTGCGCCGCGCCGTCGACGAATTAAAACCCATTGAGCGCGAGATCGCCCGCATCCAGCGCAAGCTCGAAACGCCCGCCAACGGTTCGCATAGCGCTTCGTCGACGCTGCGCAAAGAGCTCCGCCAGCACAGCCAGCAGATCGCGCAGCTCGAAGAAGAATCGGGCGCGAGCGCCACGGAGCTCCGCCGCACGCTCCAGATCGTCGAGCGCGGAGAGCTCGAAGCCGAAATCGCCAAGAAGCAGTTGATCGAGGCGAACCTGCGCCTGGTGGTGTCCATCGCCAAGCGCTACACCAACCGCGGCCTCCAGTTCCTCGATTTGATTCAGGAAGGCAACATCGGCCTGATGAAGGCCGTGGACAAATTCGATTACCTGCGCGGCTACAAATTTTCGACCTACGCGACCTGGTGGGTGCGTCAGGCCATCACGCGCGCCATCGCCGATCAGGCCCGCACCATCCGCATCCCGGTCCATATGATCGAAACGATCAACAAGCTGGTGCGCATGCAGCGCCAGCTCCAGCAGGACCTGGGCCGTGAGCCCACCACCGAAGAGCTCGCCGTAAAAATGGAACTCCCCGTCGGCAAAGTGCGCAAAGTGCTGCGCATCGCGCAGGAGCCCATTTCTCTCGAAACCCCGGTCGGCGAAGAAGAGGAATCGCACCTGGGCGATTTCATCATCGATCGCCGCGTGGTTTCGCCCTCGGAAGCCGTAATTAATTTAAATCTTCGCGAACAAACCGCGGAAGTCCTGAAAACTCTCTCGCCGCGCGAAGAAAAAATCATCAAAATGCGCTTCGGCCTCCAGGACGGCAGCGAACATACGCTCGAGGAAGTCGGGCAGCATTTTGCCGTGACGCGCGAAAGAATCCGACAGATCGAAGCCAAAGCCCTCCGTAAATTGCGTCACCCGAGCCGCAGCCATCGCCTCCGCGCGTTCCTCGACACCACACTTCACGAATAATCCGGCTGTATCCGCGTTCATTCGCGGCCGATCTGATCACGGCGCGATCCACAACGCCAGATCCGCCGCCGGCTGCCCGCCCGCATCCACGTGCACCGAAATCGCGTGCGTTTCCTCGATCTTCTCTTCGTCTATCCAGCTCAAGTCGAACGTCGCCACCATGCGGTAATCTCCCGGCGGCAATCCCTCGAATTTGAAATGCCCGTCCACATCCGCGATGGTCGAGCGATACCCGTGCAGCGACCGCCGGGCGTTCTCCTCGACCGGCCACAAATACACTGGCGCGCCGGCTACCGGTTTCCCGTCACTATTCGCGGTCCCCTGCATCGTCGCCGCCTGGTCGGAAACCGTCACCGCGACCTGCGAAAAGCTGCGCCCCTCGATGAACACGTCGAACCAGTCGGCGGAATGCAGGTCGTCCTTGTGCCGGATGCTCGCATAATTCGTCATCGATGCGACATACGTGCCCGGCGGCGTCTCGGCCCGGAGCTCCCAATGTCCCGGCGGCAAATATCCGTGCAACGGAATCTCCCGATCCTCGCCGCTTTCCGAAAAATCCTGCCGATGCCCGAAAATCTTGACGGGAATGTTCGCTATCCCCGAAGCCCCGGCGCGCCGCACCATGAAGTCCACGCGCGAAATCGGCCCGATCGTCACGTCTCCATTCGGCGTGTCGTGATCGAGCTGCAACTCCGTCAATCCCGCGTCGCCGTCCTTCACCTGCTTCTGCGCAAACACTTCGTACGATCCCGGCGCCAGCCCTTCAAACGAATAAATCGCCCCGCATCCCGACTGCGTCGATTTCCGCCCCGTTTCCGAGCTGATGGTCACCACCACCGGAATCGGCGGTATCGGCTCGCACAACACGCGCCCGCGCAAACGAAACAGCCGCCCCGCAAACGGCCGAACATCCGCATCCGGCGTGTCTTCATCGAGCACCGCCGCGTGTGTCACCGACTCGCTGATCTGCAATCCCTCCCGCCCGAACGTCGGTAATCGCCCTTCGCCGTCGTCGAGCGTATGCTCCCCGCTGCGCACCCAATATTTCCCCGGATCGAGCCCGTAAATCCGATACACCCCGCGATCGTCCGATTCGCCGCGCCCCGCCGCGCGCAGCGGCAGACTCGCCCGATACGCGATCACCGCAAACCCCTGCATTCCGATTCCGTTTTCGTCGAGTACGCGCCCGGTGAGCGCGCCCTTGCGATACATGCGCAGCTCCGCAAATAAATCGCTGTCTTTGGAAACCGTAACGGGCGAGCCGTACCCATCGGGACGCCGCTGCCCGAAATACGCCGGGAAATACGGATCGCGCGTTGCGACCAGAAAATACAGTCCGTCGGGAACGCTCAGGAACGCGAACGCCCCGCTCGCAGCCGCGCGCGTCGTCAGCGGCTTGTTTTCGACGCCCGCTTTCGGAACCGGCTGCAATTGCACAATGGTCCGCGCCAGCGGCAGCCCCGACGCGCGCTCATAGACGACGCCGCGAACCACCCCCGCGTGAGCCGTGATGCACAGAATCGCCGCCGCAAATCGCATTTTTCAATATGACGAGCGAGCTCGCCATCGCGTGCAGAGAACTACAAATTCGTTCCTCGACCGGTCTCCACCGCGCGCCGATACGCCAGGTGCGCCGCGGCGACGTCTTCCACCGCGAGGCCAAGCGATTTGAAAATCGTCACCTCGGCATCACCCGACCGTGCCGCGCCCGCTTCGCCCAGCTCGGCCACAATGTGCCCTTCGCCCGCGCCGATCACATCGCCCGATTCCTTCATCGCCGCCGCGCGCGAATCCACAAACAGCCGCGCCCGCCGCACCAGCCCGGGGTCCATTTCGCGCTGATTCGGCCGGCACGCGCCCACCGAAATCACGTGCGCACCCGCGCTCACCCACTCGTTCCGGATCACCGGCTCCGCCGAGGCCGTCACCAGAACGATGACGTCCGCTCCGCGCACCGCGCCTTCGGCCGATTCCATCGCGCGCGCGCCGGTCATCCGCGAAAACGCCTCCAGATTCGCGCGCGTCGGACTCCACGCGCGCACTTCGTCGAACCTTCCCACATGAGCCAGCGCTTCAAAATGGCTGCGTGCCTGCACTCCCGATCCGAGAATCGCCAGCACGCGCGCGCCGGGCCGCGCCAGCTTCCGCACCGAAACCGCCGAAACCGCAGCCGTCCGCGCCTCCGTGATATATCGCCCGTCAAGAATCGCCTGAAGCGCGCCCGTTTCCGGATCGAACAGCAGAATCGTCGCCAGGTGCGAAGGCAATCCCCGCGCCAGATTCGAATGATACACGCTCACCAGCTTCGCGCCCAGCGCCGGCCCCGACGCCGCATACGCCGGCATCAATCCGAAAAAGGCGTGCCGGTCCGCCAGATCGAGCACCGTCCGCACCGGCTGCACCACCTCGCCCGCAGAAAACGCCTGAAGCGCCCGGTCCATCGCCGCGATCAGGTCCGGCATCGTTATCAGCTCGCGAACATCGGCTTCGGTCAATAAAAGGGGCATTCTTTTTTCAACAGAGTGGCGCACGCTTCAGCGTGCCGCGCCGGCACTCGTCCGGTGCCACGTGTGCCTTTCTGTAGCATCACTGCGCCCGCCGGAACATCCAGTACACCGGAACCCCGACCAGCACGATCACCACTCCCGGCCACGTGCTCGACGGTTTATAAATGAACAGAATCGTGAGAATCACCGCCGCGCCCAGAATATACAGCGCCGGAATCGCCGGATACCCGAACGCGCGATACGGCCGCTCCGCATCCGGCCTCGTCGCCCGCAGCCGGAAAATCCCTCCCACCGTCAAAATATAAAAGATCAGCGCCGCCGAAATCACGTAATCGAGCAGATCGCTGTACAGATTTCCATACGCTTTCGTCTTCGCATCGAACGTCCGCGGCAGCACCAGAAACGCCGCCCACGCGCCTTGCAGCACCAGAGCCCACGCCGGAACCTTCGCCCGATTCAGCGAATACGCCGGCCGGAAAAACAACTTATCGCGAGCCATGGCATACGCCGCGCGCGCCCCGGCGAGAATCAGCCCGTTAATGCACCCGAACGTCGAAATCATGATCGCGATCGCCATCAGCGTCGCGCCATGCCCCGGAAAAATCACGTTGAGCGTCGCCGTCCCCACCCGATCCGCCGACGCGTGCTGGATTTCGCGCATCGGCAGCGTCAGCAGGTAAGCGACATTCGCCAGCAGATACAGCCCGATCACGGTCCCCGTCCCGAGCACCAGCGAAAGCGGAATGTTGCGCTTGGGCTCCTTCACTTCGCCCGCCGTGAACGTGATGTTGTTCCACGCATCCGCCGCGAACATCGATCCGGTCTGCGAAACGCAGATCGCCGCGAACAGACCGAACGCCGTGATCGCGGACAGTCCCGCCGCAATCGGCTCCACCCCGCTTGACCGCCAGAAATTCGCGCCGAAATTCGCGTTAACCGCGGCCGCATTCACGCCGAAAAACAGCCCCAGCACGATCAGCGCCGCCAGCGCCCCCACTTTCGCCGTGGTGAAAACGTTCTGCACGATCTTTCCGTACTGCAATCCGCGCGTGTTGGTGAACGTCAGCAGCGCGATCACCATCAGCCCCGTCAGTTGCGCCGTCGAAAGCGACAACGCGTAGCCGGGCAGCACCTGAAACGGCGGAATAATGTAATTCGCCTCGTTCACCACCGGCCACAAGATCCCCAGGAATCGCGCGAATCCCACCGCGACCGCCGCGATGGTCCCCGCCTGGATCACTAAAAACAGCGTCCAGCCATACAAAAATCCCCACAGCGGCGAAAACGCCTCGCGCAGGTACACGTACTGCCCTCCCGCGCGCGGCATCATCGACGC
>JASHWA010000002.1 GCA_030044325.1 Bryobacteraceae bacterium | reverse complement strand
GTCTCCGGAACTCCATAGCGGAGATCGCGGAACGCGTAAGCCGTGTCGCCCTCATCGACGGGCACATCGTGCAGACCGCCGTAAACCTTGTTGGTCGAGGAATAGATCACCATCGGCCGATGGCCGGCGCCGCGAACCGCCTCGAGTACATTCAACGTGCCAAAAGCGTTGATCTCAAAATCTTCCCGGGGATTGGCGATAGAGTTTGTCACCGCTACCTGGCCCGCCAGGTGCAGGACGGCCCGGCTCGATGCGACAGCTCGCGACAACGCGTCGCGATCCGTGCAGATATCGGCGTGAACGAACTCAATCCGCTCAGGGTATTGCGAGAGGAGATAGCGCAGATTCAGATCGGTTCCTTTCCGCGAAAGATTGTCGAGAATCTTGACGCGCCATCCGTCCTGAATGAAGGCTTCCGCCGCGGCGACGCCAATGAAGCCGGCGCCTCCCGTGATCAGCATGTTTCGATCCGCTGCCAAGTCAAACACCATTTATGGGATCAAACGCTCGAAAGTCCGTTCCATACCGGCGGGCTGGAACCAGTACGCGCCTGGCGATAATCCCGGCGACTCGCGCAAGCAATCGCATCCCCTCATGTTCTCGCAATCTGAACGCGCATGCCAGTGGTGACGCATCCTATCGCGCATGATCGCTTGATGCTGTGCTATCGTGGCCTGAAGCAGGAGGAAACGCGGCGCTCGACTGGACGCTGTTCGGCCGTTTCAAGGCCGGGCATGCGTCGCAGACGCTCCAACGGGGAAGGCGAGTCATGAAAGCCAGCCGATTCACGATCGTCTCGCTGGGCCTGCTGGCGGCTCTGGTGTGCGGATCGCGGCCCGCCACGCCGGCTTCTGAGCCCGTCCGATTCACGGATGTCACCTCCGCGGCCGGAATCCATTTCACGCACAACGCGGGACGCAGCGGGAAAAAATGGCTGCCCGAAACCATGGGTCCCGGCTGCGCGTTCTTCGACGCCGATGGCGACGGCTGGCTCGATATTCTGTTGATCAACGGGAAAAACCTGGCGTCGCGCGGAAAGCCGGCCACCGCCGCGCTGTATCGCAACAACCACGACGGCACCTTCACCGACATCACCCGCGGCAGCGGCCTCGATATCGAAATCTACGGCATCGGCGTGACCATCGGCGATTACGATAACGACGGGCGCGACGACGTGTACATCACCGCGCTCGGCGGCGACCATCTGTTTCACAACGAAGGCGGGGGCCATTTCAAGGACGTGACGCGCGCCTCCGGAATCGCCAACTCGGCGTTCGCCTCAAGCGCCGCCTGGCTCGATTACGATCGCGACGGCAAGCTGGACCTGTTCGTCGCGAATTACGTGCAATGGTCGCCCGAAAAGGACCTGTGGTGCTCGCTCGACGGCGCCACCAAATCGTACTGCACGCCGGAATCGTATAAAGGAACGTCCTCCAAGCTGTATCGGAACCTGGGCGGAGGCAAATTCGAGGATGTCACCGAACCAGCGGGCCTGGCCGACCCGTCGAGCAAATCGCTGGGCGTCGCGGTGCTCGACTATAACAGCGACGGCTGGCCGGATCTGTTCGTCGCCAACGATACGCAGCCGAATAAGCTGTACCGGAATTTGAAAAACGGCCGATTCCAAGATGAGGGACTGATGGCCGGCGTGGCGTTCGGCGAGGACGGCGTCGCTCGCGGCGCCATGGGCGTCGATGCCGCCGATTATGACCGTTCCGGCCGCGAGCACCTGATCGTGGGCAATTTCACCAACCAGATGCTCGCGCTCTATCACAATGAGGGCAACGGCTTGTTCGTGGACGAAGCGCCGCGTTCGCCCATCGGGCGCGCCAGCCTGCTGAGCCTGACCTTCGGCCTGTTCTTCTTTGATTACGATCTGGACGGTTACCCCGACATTTTCGCCGCCAACGGCCACATCGAGGAACAGATTTCGCGCGTGCAGCCGAAGATCCGCTACGACGAGCTGCCGCTGCTTTTTCACAACACCACTCACGGAAAATTCGAGCCCGTTCCTGCCTTCACGCGAACCATGGTGGCGCGCGGCGCCGCCTATGGCGATTTCGACCGCGACGGCGATCTGGATGTCCTCATCGCGACCAACAACGGCCCCGCGTTTCTGTATCGCAACGACGGGGGAAACAGCAATCATTGGCTCCAGCTTCGGCTGGTCGGCGTCAAAAGCAATCGCGACGGGATCGGTGCGGTGGTTCGCGTAACCAGCGCCGGTGGGACGCAGACGCAAACCGTGCACAGCGGATCGTCGTATTGTTCGGCAAGCGACCTCGCGCTGACTTTCGGGCTCGGTCGCGATCCGGTCGCGTCGTCAATAGAGATTGAATGGCCCAGCGGCGCGCGCCAGTCGATGCGCGATCTCAAAGCCGATCAGCGCGTCGAAATTCGGGAATCTCCGTAATTTTGTCTTACTCCGCACCGGTTTGGTTATGCTTCGAATGCGATCGAAAATTGGAATCGCCGGCGTGGCTATCGCTTTTGCGGCGCTGTCCGTCCCCAGCCGCCCGCTCCGAAGCTTCGAACGGCATGGCGCCGCTGCCGGCATCGAGGATGAGGAGCTCGCGATTCGGTCTCGACTGGCCGGCGTGCGCTTGACGCCGGATGAGTCCGGTTACGGAGAGTTTCTCCAGGCTTTTCGAAACAAGCTTCCCGTCGAAGATTACTTCGCATGGCAAAAGGACCTGAAAAGCGTCTGTGCCACCCGCCAGGAGGCTCCGCGTGAAGCCATTCGAGCCCTTCAAACGGCCATCGCCAAGGAGGGCGCACACATGCAGCCCCTGCGCCTGGCCTATGCCCGGTACACTCTGGGCCAGCTTTGGTCATCGCAGGCCAATTTCGAGCAGTCCATCCGTGAAATGGAAGCCGCCTACCGGATCGCTCTCAAGGCGCCGGCGAGCGAGTCATTTACCTCGCACATGGAAGAAGTGCTGGGGATCAATTATCTGCATCGCGGCGCTTTCGCCGATCCCGCTATCGATCCCGCGATCAACTCCGCGCAGCTTTTCCCGTCGCATCCCGGAGCGCTGCATACCCGGCGGGCCGACGCCGAAAAAGCCGTCGAATATTTGAAGAAATGCCTCCAACGTGACCCGTCCAATACGGAAATGCAGTGGCTCCTGAATGTGGCATACATGACGCTGGGCCAATATCCGTCCGAGGTTCCCCAAGATTTTCTCATTCCGCCTTCGGTCTTTGCGTCGAACGAGGACCTGGGGCGGTTTCTTGATGTCGCGCCGGCCGCGGGCGTCGCCACATACGGCAATGCCGGAGGCGTCATCGTGGATGACTTCGATAACGACGGTCTTCTGGATATCGTGACCTCGCAGCTCGACGATTGCGCTCCGCTGCGCTTTTTCCACAACAACGGCGACGGAACCTTTACCGACCGCTCGCGCGAGGCGGGGCTCGCCGGTCAAACCGGCGGTCTCAATCTCATTCAGGCCGATTACAATAACGACGGCTGCGTGGATATTCTCGTTCTCCGCGGCGGATGGGAATTTGCGCGGCGCCACTCGCTGCTGCGCAACAACTGTGACGGCACCTTCACCGACGTGACCGGGCAGAGCGGATTGCTGAGCGGGCCGGTCCGCGCCTCGCAGTCCGCCGTGTGGGCGGATATCGACAATGACGGCTATCTCGATCTGTTCCTCGCCAACGAGCATGGCGGCAGCCAGCTATTCCTGAACAAAGGTAACGGAACATTCGTGGACATTTCGCATCAGGCGGGGATCGATCAGAGCGCCGTCAGCAAGGCCGTGGTCGCCGGAGATTATGACAACGACGGCTATCCCGATTTCTACGTCTCCAACTACAACGGGCTGAATTACCTGTATCACAACAATCGCGATCGCACCTTTACCGAGGTCGCGCACCAGGCCGGCGTAACCGAGCCGTTATTCAGTTTCGCCGCCTGGTTTTTCGATTACGACAACGATGGATGGCCCGATCTTTTTGTCACCGATTACTTTTTGTCGGTGGAACAAGTCGCGCGCAGCTACATGGGCCTTCCGTCCAAGGGCGAGACGCTCAAGCTGTACCGCAACCTCGGCAACGGCAAGTTCAGGGATGTGACCGCGGACGTGAATCTCGACCGTATTTTCATGCCCATGGGCTCGAACTTCGGCGATATCGATAACGATGGGTTTCTGGACATTTATCTGGGCAACGGCAATCCTTCCTACGCGTCGCTGCTGCCCAATGTTCTGCTGCACAACCAGGGCGGGAAGCGTTTTACCGATATCACCGCGTCTTCCGGGACGGGAGCGCTCGCCAAAGGCCACGGAGTTGCGTTCGCGGACTTGAACAACGACGGAGACCAAGACCTGTTCGTGGTGATGGGCGGGCCGCAGCCGGGCGACCGTTCTCCCAGCCGCCTTTTCTTGAATCCCGGCCATCACGGAAACGACTGGATCAGCGTGCGCCTCACCGGCGTGAAATCCAACCGCGGCGCCATCGGAGCGCGCATTACCGCGACCGTGATGAACCAGGGGCGGGAACGGCGCACCATCGTGCGGACCGTCGGCAGCGGAGGATCGTTCGGAGCCTCGCCGCTCGAGCAGCACATCGGTCTCGGCAAATCGGCGAAAATTGAAAAGCTGGAGATCTGGTGGCCCGCTTCGCGAACCAGGCAGAGCTTCGACAACGTCGGCGTCAATCAATTTCTGGAGATCAGGGAGTTCGACAACAACTACACACAGCGCAAAAAACGGACGTTTCAATTCGCTGGAGCGCGCCGAATATGAATCGGGCGCTGCCGGCATTGCTGCTGTTCGCCGCCGCGATTCACGCCCAATCCGCGCATCGTTATGAAGCCAGCGGGATGGTCCTTTCCGTTGACGCCGCGCATGGCACGCTGCTGATCTCCCATGACGCGATCCCCGGCTACATGGACGCCATGACCATGCCTTACCGCGTCGCGGACCCGAGCCTGCTTCAAGGACTGAAACCCGGTGATAAAATCGACTTTACCCTCGTTGTGAGCTCCACCTCCTCCTATATCTCGCGTCTCAAAGTGCACAAGTTCGACAGCCTCGAGCGCGATCCCGAGCAGGTCCGGCGCCTGGAGCTTCTCGATCAGGCCATGCGCTCCCAATCGGTTCCGCCCTTGACCGCCGGACAGACAGCGCCGGATTTTTCGCTCACCGACCAGAGCGGGCATCACATTACGCTCTCCGAATTTCGCGGAAAAGTGGTGGCCATCACCTTCATTTATACCCGCTGCCCCCTGCCCGATTATTGCATCCGGCTGTCGAACAACTTCGCGCGTCTCCAGCAGCGATTCGACGCTCGCCTGGGACGCGACCTGGTGCTGCTCAGCATTTCCTTCGACCCGGAACATGACCAGCCGGATGTGCTGGCCAGATACGCCGCGACCTTCAAGGCGAATCTCGCAGGCTGGCACTTTCTCACCGGCGAGCTTGCCAGCGTCAAGCATGTGTGCGCGATGTTCGGCGTGAACTTCTGGCCGGACGAAGGCCTGATGACCCACTCCCTGCATACCGTGATCGTCGGTCGCGAGGGGAAGCTGGTCGCCAACCTCGAAGGTAATCAGTACACCGCGGTGCAACTGGGCGATCTGGTCGAAACGGCGCTAAAAAATCGCCACACGGGTATGAGGTAGCTCAGCCCAGTGCCTCGCGCCCGATTCGCGCTGTGGAGCCTGGTCGTGCTGGTGTTCGCCGCCGGCGCCGTCGATCGGGGCATCGTCCTTTATCGCAAATACTCAGCCGCCGCCGCGCCGCGCCGCAATTTGCACCCCATGAGCCCCATCACTTTCCGCGAATCGACGCTCGATATGACGCTGCGCAACGGAGCCACGGGCGAAAAGCACCTTCCCGAAACGATGCTGGGCGGCGTCGCGGTCTTCGATTTCGACAACGACGGCTGGCCCGACATCTTCGTCGCCAACGGCGGGACATTTCCGAACCTGCGCAAACCCGATGCTTCCTACTCCAATCGGTTGTTCCGCAATAATCACGACGGCACCTTCACCGACGTGACCGCCCGCGCGGGCGTCGGAGGCGACGCGTATTCGATCGGCGCCGCCGTCGGCGATTTCGACAATGACGGTTATCCCGATCTGTTCGTGGCCGGCCTGAAATCGAATAAGCTGTATCGCAATCGCGGCGACGGCACGTTTGAGGATGTTACCTCGGCCGCCGGCCTCGGCGGCGAATTGGGATTTTCGGTCGCGGCGGGATGGTTCGATTACGACAACGACGGCCTGCTCGATCTTTTCGTGGTGCGCTACGTCAAATGGAACCCAGGCATGGATGCGGCGTGCCGCGAGGTGGGTGACGGCATCCGGCAGTACTGCCACCCGCGATTTTTCAACGACACCACCAACCTTCTCTACCACAACGAGGGACACGGGCGTTTTCGCGACGTCTCCCAGGAGTCGGGAATCGCGTCCTATCCCGGCAAGGGGATGAGCGTCGCGTTCGGCGATACCGATGGCGATGGACGCCTGGACGCCTTCGTCACCAACGATCGCATTCAGAACTTCCTGTTTCAGAATGACGGCGCCGGCAAATTCCATGACATCGCATTCCCCGCCGGAGTTGCGTTCAACGCCGACGGCGCCGTGGTTTCCGCCATGGGCGTCGATTTCCGCGATTATGATAACGACGGGCGCGAGGATCTGGTCATTACGGCGCTGCCGTTCGAGCTGTTCGCGCTCTATCGCAACCTGGGGCACGATCGCTTCGCGGACGCCACATCGTCCAGCCACATGGACGTCGCCAGCAAGCCGTACTCCGGCTGGTCCACCGGGTTTTACGATTTCGACAACGACGGATACAAAGATATTTTCGTAGCCGGCGGCCACGTCCTGGATAACGCAGACCTGAAGCCCGGCCATAAGCCCCGCTACCCCAACATCGTTTTCCCCAATCACGGCGACGGAACTTTCACTGGCCAGGAGGTCGGTTCGCCGGCCTTCCATCGCGGCGCCGCCTTCGGAGATTTCAATCGCGACGGTAAAATCGACGCCGTGGTGACGCGCCTGAATGAGCAGCCGCTGGTCCTGATCAACACATCGCCCGCCGCGGGGCATTGGATCGAGCTGCGCCTGGAGGGGACCCGCAGCAATCGCGATGGAATCGGCGCCCTGGTGCGCCTGAGCGGCCCGCTGGGCAGCCAGTGGAACCGCGCCACGACTGCCGTCGGATATGCTTCGTCGAGCGACCGCATCGTGCATTTCGGACTCGGAACCCAGACCGTGATTCCCGTGATGGAGATCGCCTGGCCTTCCGGCGTGAAGCAGCGGCTCACCAATGTCGCCGCGGATCGGCTTCTCACCATTCGCGAGCCGCCGCAGCCATAGCGCCGGCAAACTCGCAACCGCCCGCACCGCCAGCGGACTGTCCCCTTCAATCGCGCATGCCCGATTCTCCCTGGAGAACTCCGCGTAAATAGGAAATGCTATGGACGCCCCGAATTCCCCCCGTAACGCTCCAGCGCCGCGCGACATCCCCTCGCAAAATTCACGGGAATTAAACCGAAAGTTCTTCTCGATTTCGTCCAGGCGTGGCATGATGTCCCCACAAGCGGTCCCGTCGGGCGCTGCTCGATGGCTCGAACGACGGGTTTCTGGGTGAACAAAAACTGTTGCTGATGTTCAGCGGAAAGGGATTTTCATGCGACAAGTGCGCCCTGTAGAATTCTGCTCTCTCGCTCTTGCTCTGTTGGCGAGCTTCGCGTTTGCGCAAACCGACACCGGATCAATTGGTGGATTCGTCAAGGATCCCGCAGGCGGTGTTGTCCCGAAAGCAAAAGTAACGGTCGTCAACGAAGGAACCGGCGCAACCGAAAATTTGACCAGCGACGCCTCCGGCTACTACATTGCGCCGAACCTGCCGCCCGGGATTTACACGATGACCGCCGAGGCGACCGGATTTAAGCGCTTCGAAAGCGCTCACAACCGGTTAGCGCCGAACACCGCGCTTTCGCTCGATGCGAGCTTGACGGTGGGCGCGGTCACGGAAGTCGTACAGGTCACCGCGACCGCCAGCGTGCTGCAAACCGACTCGGCAGCCGTGCAGAGCGAGGTCAGCGGCAACGTGGTCAATATGCAGGAGCTGAACGGGCGCGACCCTCTGTTTGAAGCCCAGCTTCTGCCGGGCATGCGCGGCAGCGCTACCATGGGGGATTTCAATTACGCCGAAGGCGTCACGGAACCGTTCAACGTCAACGGAACGCGTCAGCAGGACACGCTGGTCACTCTCGATGGAGCCCCGGCCAACCGTACCCGGGCCAACGGGCAGATCATCGGCGTTCCCAATGTCGACGCGGTGGAAGAGATTCAAGTGCTTGCTTCAGACTACGCGCCCGAATACGGCCGCGCCTCCGGCGGACAGATCCGCGTAATCACCAAGAGCGGCACCAAGGATTTTCACGGCAGCCTGTACGAGTATTTCCGCAACTCCGACATGAACGCCAATACCTGGACGCGCAATCTCAGCACTCTGACCGATTACGCCCAGCCGGCTCACTACAATAATTTCGGAGGCACTTTCGGCGGTCCCATCTGGTTTCCCGGTCTCAGCGATAAGCTGCGCGAACGGTTGTTCTTTTTCGTCGCCGAAGACTGGATCCGCTACGTGTACGAAGATTACACCGAGGAATCCGTACCCACGGCGCTGATGCGCCAAGGAAATTTCAGCCAGTTGCTGTCGTCAAATCCCTGGTACTCCGGAAGCCATGTGATATACGAGCCGAATACGTGCCCTTCGACGGGCGCCGCCAGCTGCGTTCCGTTTGCCGGTAACATCATTCCGGCAAGCCAGCTGAGCCCGAACGGCATCGCCATCATGAATGCCTACCCGACACCCACACCGGGGTTTCAGGTCGGCACCAATAACTTATACTTGCAGGCGCCGCATCCCATCGATCAGCGCAAAGGCGATGTGAATATCGACATCATGCTGAACGACAAGAACCGCCTCTCCGCCCGGCGAAGCGATCTGTCCTACTACGAGTTTCTCCCCTTCGATCAAGGATCGGGTCTCACCCCGCGATACTTCCACCGTCCCAACCAAACCAATACGGTCTCTTTGACGTCCACCCTCACCCCGAGCGTTATTAACGAGGCCCGCATCAGCCTGAGCATTGACGACGTCTACATCCCTGTCGATACATCGGCGCCCGGCCTCAACCGCGAGGATCTGGCGGACCCCATCACGTTCCCCTACATCCTGCCCAACGGGAAGGACATACCCAACAAGATCCCGACCGTCAGTGTGCCGAATTTCTACGGACTCGCCGGGGGCCCGTATCCTTCGCACTCCTCGGGAACCATCTGGACCGCCGGCGATAACCTGACCAAAGTGTGGGGTAATCACACCCTCAAATTCGGCATCAACTACGAGTACTCCGGGGAGAACGATGGCGATCAAATCAACGTCGACACCGTTCCGGGCGGCGCCAGCGATCAGAATGGTAACTTCACCTTCACCGACACGCGCACGGGCTTGGGCGCCACTTCCGGGATTGGCATAGCTAACATGGCTTTGGGCTTGGCCGACAGCTATACCGAAATCGGTCCGCGCGCACTTACGATCTGGCGCGCCGGGATGGTGGAAACATATGCGCAGGATTCCTGGAAGGTCACGCCCAAGCTGCATGTGGAGTACGGCTTGCGCTGGAGCAATATTGCCGGATTTCACCCGCTGTGGGGCAACGCTGACTATTTCGACGGCGCTCTCTATAACCCCGCGCAAGCCGTGCAGGTTTCGCCCAGCACCGGGAATGTGATTCTCGGAACGGGCAACCCCTACGACGGCGTGGTCATCCCCGGCTACAGTTCCTTCCCATCGACAGGAGGACGCATCGCCGCGTTCACCTCCAACCAATGCGATGGCGCCTCCTGCGCCAGCCTGCTGAGCGCGCCCGGCATGCCGCAAAGTTACATCCAGACCACGAACTATTGGCAACCGCGCGCCGGGGCTGCCTACGAAATCAACGAGAAAACCGTGATCCGCGCCGGCGTCGGCGAGTTTGTCACGCGCATGCCTCTTCTCGACAACATCTTCCCCGGCGGCAATTCGCCCTTCCAGCCGTTTATTACGGTGAACAACGTTTCCGTGGACAATCCCGGCGCGGCGCTCACCTCCGGGACTGCCGCGCCACTCACCATGACCACGCTCAACCCGCACCTCAAGTACCCCACGGCGTGGAACTACAACGTCACCGTTCAGCGGCAGCTTCCGCTGCACAGCGTTTTAACCGTGGCTTACGTTGGCCATCATGGCGATCACGGGTGGACCGTGTATGACGTCAATCAGCCCACCGTGGGCGCCTTGCTCGCCAACCCCGGCGTGAACGTCAACGCTCTCCGTCCCTACAAGGGCTTCGGCGAGATTCAGGAAGAGGAAAGCGTGGTCAATTCCCAGTACAATGGCCTGCAGGTCCAGTGGGAGCGGCGGTTTACCGCGGGCTCCAGCTTCGGCTTCTCCTACACATACTCGAAGAGCATGGATAGCGGCTCCAACTACCGGGATATCGTGCCGGACACTTACAACACCAGCAACCTATGGGGCCCTTCCGAGTATGATGAGCGCCATATTGCCATTGTCAACTACATCTACGCCATTCCGTTCCTGAAGAACAACCACCAGCTTGAGGGCAACCTGCTGGGAGGATGGTCTATCGCGGGTACGGCGCAATTTCAGACCGGCACGCCCTGCGGCGTCGGCGCCAACAACGACTATGCGGGCGTCGGAGAATACGGCAGCTTCGGCTGCGGTAGCGAAGGGCAGTTCTGGGTGCTCAACGGACCGGTCACCATCGACACTGGCGCCTTCGCCGGTCCGGTCACCAACTCCAGCTCGCCGCGGTATTTTACGGTGAGCGCTTCGGCTCCCACCACGGGCACGTTCAATCTATTATCCGGAGTGCGCGATTCGATTTACGGTCCCGGATTCCAGGACTGGAACCTGTCGCTGTTCAAGACATTCGTCGTGAACGAGCGCGCAAGATTCGAGTTCCGCGCCGAGGCGTACGATTTTCCGAATCATCCCAACCTCTCTACGCCGAATTTCACTCCCACGTCGAGCCAGTTCGGGATGGTCACCAGCAAGACCAACCTGGCGCGCAACTTACAGCTTTCGCTGCGCTTGGTCTTCTGAAACGCGTAGTCACGCAGCGCTCGTGTTGCCTTCGCGCGGGTTCGCAGTAGGCCGGCGGCCCGCGCAACCGCACGTGCTAAAAAGGAAGCGTGGGAAGACAAGCAGCCGTCGCGCTCTACTTGATTGCGCTGGTAGCCGTCGTGGTCGGCGTGGATGTCCTGTTCTTCAGGGACCGGTTCTGGCAGCGGCTGATGGTCAACGCCGGAATCGTCCTGGTGTTCGTGGCGTTCTACTTGAGATTCCTGAAGCGTCCATGAGCGCAGCCGCCGCCGCAATGCGGTTCACCCGACTCCGCCGCAGCGAGTATGTCCGCGTGGCCGAAAATACGCCTGAAGGTCGCGGACACGCCACCGAACTTAAGATCGCGCGAAGGACCCTGCCTTACTCCTGCCGGAGCGGAACACGGTCAGCGCCACGCCGATCACCGTGAAGGGCACACTATCGACCAGAATCGACTGTCCAATCGCATTCGGCGCTCCTCCAAAGCGATTCTGGCTTGTAACAGAACTGATAACGGCGACCGGCGCCGCGCCGGGACGGTCGTCTTCGGAGCCGATCAGACGTCCCGCGGCAGGATGGGGTAGTTTCGTCCGTTCTCACTGAATCGCAATGGTCGCCGCGTTGCTCGTTACGGAGCCGTCCGCCGACTTGACCACAAGGGGAACAGCGTTCCCCGTGGGCGCATTCTGAGGAATGGTGATGTTCACCTGGAACACTCCCGGAAATCCGGGAGCTTGTCCGGCGAACTGTACATTAGCTGTGATCCCGCCGACCAGGACGGTCGGCATCGCATTCGCATCGCAAACGCCATCGGCGGCGGGGCAGGTGCCGCTTCCGTCGGGAACGGATGGAGTCATGGCACCCAGACCCGTGACATAGAAAAAGCCGAAGGTTCCACGCGGGATCGGAGCGGTCGGATAGCTGATGCCGGAATTGGCAGGCGCGGCGATCGCGGGTGCGTTGGTGGCCGGATTAACAAATGTCAGAATGGCATTGCCCTGGCCGGTAGCCGGGATCGTAAAGATGCCGGGCTGGCTGGCGACAATGGACTCCATGACGGCGGCCGAGGGGGTTCCGTTGACGCTGATCACCACGGGAACCGAACCGCTGGTTTGTCCCGCGGGCAGGACCTCAAATGGCACCTGCGCGCTGATATACGGATACTGGCCTGCCGGTGAGACGGAGACCATCGGAGCGGTGATCCCGTTGAAGGTCACACTCACGTTGGCGAGCGAGGGAGGCAGCGTCGCGGTGCTGAAATTCGCCGCCTGCGTGGAAAGTTGCGAAGTGAAGATGGCGACCAGCGCTCCGGGGGCGACGGGGTCGCCCGCGCCGTTGGTTTGCGCGTAGCTCGCCGCGTTTACGATGCCTCCGCTCAGGATGCTCGGTCCGGCGGGCGGCAGCGGAATCGCAAGCCGGCCGATTTTGCCGACGCCATTCGTCGTGTCCGCCTCTTCGGTAAACCACAGCGCGCCATCCGGACCCGTGACGATCGCGGTGGGATAGCTGTTGGACGTCGGAGGCGTATACTTGGTGAAAACACCGGCGGTGGTGATGCTCGCGATAGTGTTGGTCGCCGGGGCGACACACCACAGGTTTCCATCCGGCCCGGTCATCAGGCTTTCCGGGGCGTCGAGCTGGTTTTGAAACGACGTGCTGACGGCTCCGGCCGTCGTGATTCTTTCGATCCAAATGCCGGCGACGGCCCACAGCGCTCCGTCCGGGCCAACGGTCATGAAACCCGGAGTGGACTCCTGGCCCTGGTTCATCGGAAATGAGGTGAACACGCCGGCGGGCGTGAGCCGGTACAGGAGGGTGTGGTTCCCGTCGCCGAACCACAGGTTCCCGTCCGGCCCGGAAGTAATGGCGGCCGGAGAGCCGCCTGAAACCGGCAGTTTATAGAACGTCATCGTCCCTGACGTCGTAATCCTTCCGATCCCGCTATTGCCGGCTTCGAACCACATCGCGCCGTCCGACCCGGCCGTGATCCCGCCGACGGGCTGGGGTGGAGCGCCCGAAAACGGGTACTCGGTGATCACGCCGGACGTGGTGATGCGGCCGATCGCGCCCCCCATGACGAACCACAGCGCTCCGTCCGGCCCCGCGGTAATACCGAACGGCTCGCCCCCTCCCGAGGACGGCAACGGGTATTCCGTGACCGCGCCGGAGGTCGTGATGCGGCCGATTTTCTGGCTCAGTTGCTCGGTGAACCACAACGCGCCATCGGATCCGACGGCGATTCCCGTGGGCTCACTCATCGCGGTGGGGACATTGTATTCGGTAAACGTCTGCGCGAGCGCGACAGGGACCGCGGCCGGCGCAATCAGGATCAATGAAATCGTCCACGCAATTCGGTT
>JASHWA010000194.1 GCA_030044325.1 Bryobacteraceae bacterium | reverse complement strand
GTTTCGAGGTCGCGCAAGACGCCCCAGACCAACTGTTCGTCGCCGAGCAAGTGCGCCGCAACTGCGGCGTGGGACTTCAGTCAAAACGGGCAGTCGTTGCGGTAGGAAGTGTAGGCGGCGATCAGCTCCCGCAGGCCTGGAGTGAGCGGCGCGGGTCCGCGAAGGATCTCCTGGGTGAAGCGGGCGAGGTGTTGGGTCGCTTGCGGAAGATAAGCGAACAGGTGCCAGATCTGCGGATATTCGGCGCCGCGCTTTTGCGCAGCCTCGATCAGATCGGCCCAGGCCGAGGGTTTCGCCCCGCGCTCGATTTCGGGAAGGAACATCTGTTTCATAGGGCTTATCGTTTCGACGGGGTGACGTCGGTCACGGGCAGGTCCCAATGAGCCAGCAGGATCTCGAAGCGGCGCTGCTCCTCGCGCCGGTAGGTGGCCTGATCCGGCCAGAGCTCCCGAATGAAACGCTCTTCATCCGGGTTTGCCGTAGTCGCCATGGTCGAGTTCTTGAAGCGGATGGTGACGCGATAGTCCCAGCGTCCGTCCTCGGTCATGTGGTTGGCGGGCTCTTCAATCTTGACGGAGAGCATCCGCCCGGTCTCGACGATCTTCTGAAGCAGCGGGTAGTGATTTTTCAGGAACAGTTGCAGGAATTCCTGTTGATGGCCCCACTGGACTTTGTAGTAATACTCGACCGCGTAGGGCTGATCGGCTGCGCCCTGCACCGGGGAGCCTTGAGCGAACACGGTCCCCGCGAGCGCGGAGAGACACAGGCTAAGCAGGACGGTTTTCATATACCTCCGGGGAGATTTCGAATTAGATTTTATCAATCCGACGAGGCGTGTGCGGGTCTGCGATGATGCGTGCTCGAGAGGCTCACGGCAATAAAGCTGATGGCATTGACAAGCAGTCCGGCTTCGGCGGCTTCGAGCCCGAACAAAGTCGGGTGCTGGAATTTCGCCCAAATGACAACGGCCGCCGGTCCCAACACCATAGATGTGATGGCGGCAGCGCGGGAGGATCGCGCCCAGTTCAATCCCAGCACCACTGGCGCAAAAAACGCGCTCGCCAGGAATTTGACGGCGAACAAAATCACGAAATTCACTAAATCGAGCTTCATGACGGCGATCGCGATGGGCGCCAGCGCCAGCAGGGCGATGACGGTCCGGTGCACCGCGAGCTTTTCCCGCTCCGAGGCCTTCGGTCGCAGGAAATGGAGGTAGATGTCGTGCGAAAAAGAAGAGGCGCTGGTCAACAGCAGCGCGCCTCCGGTGCGGGTGAGGGTCACGACAATGGCGAGCAAAAGCAACACGCCGATCCACGGCGGCAGCAGATAGAGAGCGAGCGTAGGCGCGGCCAGATCCGGATTGGTGAGGTACGGCATCAGGCTTCTGGTGGCGAGGCCGCAGATCAGGACACCCACTGCGACGAAGGCTTGAAACAAGAACGAATAGCCGATGGCGAGCCGCGTCACACGCTGGCTGGTCAAAGAGTAAAACGCGGTGATCTCGTAGGGCGCGGTCGCGGTTCCGAGGCCCAGGGCGAGCGAAAGCGCGATCAATTGACGGACGCTGAACCAGCCGCCGGCCAGGCGCGGATCGATCGCGTAGAGCGAACCGGCGAGCGTTGCGATCCCGCCGGTCTGGTGCAACAGGAACGGGACGGTGCAGCAATACGCCGCGACCAGAATTCCGGCCTTGAACAGCCCGATATAGGCGTTGCTGAACATCCCTCCCAAGACCGTGTACAGAAAACTGATGGAGGCAACCAGCAGCACCGCGCGTGCATAAGGGATCGACGCGATCATGCCGAAAATCAGGCCACCGGCCTGGTATTGTGCCGACAGCATGAACGTATACCCGAGCAAGATGAGGATCGACGCCAGCACGCGGATCGAATCCGAATGGAAGCGCGCCGCAAAAAAATCGGGAAGAGTCATGCCCGCGAACTTGCGCATCTGCGGCGCGACGAACAATGCGGCGACGATCCAGCCAATCCAGGTGAGGGGCCACGTCCAGGCGTAACTGATGCCGGAAAAATAATGAAAGCCGACGATGCCGACAGTAGTTCCGGCGCTGACCTGATTCGCCATAAGGGTCGCGCCGCCGAGAATCGGGCCGAGGCTCCGTCCGGCGACCAGAAATCCGGCTTCATCGCGAGCCTTGCGCGAGCTCCAGATGCCCACGGCGCACGCAAAGACGACGTAAGCCGCGATCGCCGCCAGCATCAGGGCGGATGTAGACATCAGGATGCGTCCCGGCGCGCCCAGAGGAGGTACGCCGCGGTCCAGATGACCAGGACTGCGCAGAGTCCCCAGAAATTCAAGGCAAACCGGCCGGCGGGAGCCGGGGTGGAACCGCCTGGAGGACTGCCGGTTTTCCACTCCAGCCGCAAGATGGAAGGCACGGCCGGAAAGTTCGCGGTCCAGATTTTCGAGCCGGGATCAGCCGCGAAGTGTGGAACCGAGATGAAACGCAAACCGCTTCCGAGATCCGTGACGGTCACGGAAACCGGGCCAACCGGATGGTCCGGCATCAGCAAAGAAACCGGGCACGCGCGCGCCGCGGCGACGGGCACAGCCTCATAGGAGATTTCGAGCGCGGGACTCGCGACAGTGCGCCACGGCCCTGCGCCCTGCGGTTCGATCAGGCGGCCATCGGCTTGAATTCGGCCGATCCGCACGCAAGGGCTGTCGAGATACACGAAATTCACGGGAGCGGCGCCGGAAAAACGCTCATGAATCTCCGCTTTGCGATCGGGCGTAATGCGGACGTCGATCGAATTGGCATAGGCTCCGAGTGCAGCCAGCGCAGCCAGCACACCGCGCAGCGTATTACGCCAGACGTTCCGCCGTGGCAAGGTTCCCTACCATGAAGGCGTAATCGCCCGGATTGACACGCGTAACGCAGTTGCGATGCAGCACCATGATGTTCCGGTCGAACGGCGTTTCGAGAACCTCGATGGGCTCGAAGGTTTTCATGCTGACGATTTCGGCGAGTTTTGTGCCGCGTGGCCACTCGGTTCCGGGACGATGATCGCCCGCGGGGTAGCACAGCCCTCCGTTTTTCGGACGAATCACGTTGAGCTCGTGGAGAGCGATCTGGCCCGGCCGCGTTTCTACTTCGCCTTCGAGCATTCCCGCGGCGCGCAGCATGTTGCGTATCGATCGAACGCCGCGAGCGATATATTCGGCCTGGGCGATGTAGCCGCCGCCGAGCTCGATCACTACGGTCGGAATCCCGCGATCGCGTGTCACCGCCGCGCTTACGCCCGGGTACATCTGCCTGGGGCGATAAAGCAACTCCGAAAGAAACGCGCGGGCGAAGCGTTCGTCGTTGACGGAGTAGCAATAATCGACCACCGGGAAAGTTCCGCCGGCGTGAATGTCGATGTAGTAATCGATGTGGCTCAAAAATTTCGTGCTGAGCGCATGGGAGATCCGATCTGTAAGCCAACCCTCATCGCTGCCTGGAAAGGTGCGATTCAGGTCCAGCATATCGAGCGGCGTGTTGCGGCTGAGCGCTTCAAACGAGAGTGGATTGCAGAGAGGCATCATCATCAGCGTTCCGGCGATCTCAGCGGCGGTGAGGCTGCGCCACAAATCGCGGATCACCTGGACGCCGACGATCTCATCTCCGTGAATGGCCGCCGAAATCCCCACGACAGGGCCTTTCCGCGCGCCATGGATGGTAAGGACGGGAAGCGAGAGATCCATTCCGCTCGCCAGCGTCGCGATGTGCAGGCTTGAACGATCATGGCCGGAATCAATCATCTCTGCATCATCCCAAACCTCCAGGCGGGATTGAAGCTGGCATAATCGATCCATGGATTTCATCATGGATCCCCATCGCCGCCAGTTCCTGAAAAGCGTCGCGGGCGCAGGTGCAATCGCCCTTTCGGCGCGAAGCGCTATCGCAGCCGAGGCCGATTTACAACCGCTGTTCACCGAAGCCGACCAACGGCACGAGGAAGCCCTCGCGCGGCTCCAGCGCTGGATTCAGCAACCTTCCATTGCCGCCGAGAATCGCGGCATGAACGAAGGCTGCCAACTGCTGATCGACATGCTGCGCGAGGCCGGTTTCGACACGGCGGTCAAGGTTCCCACCGACGGCCATCCGGGTGTTTTCGCCACGCTCGACGCCGGCGCGCCGCGCACCGTCGGGATTTATTTCATGTACGACGTCAAACAGGCCGATCCCTCGGAATGGACGTCGCCGCCGTTTGAAGCGCGGCTGGTGGATCGCGCGGGTGTCGGAAAACTGCTCATCGGACGGGGCGCGGTGAATCAAAAAGGACCGGAAGCCATGTGGCTTGCCGCGCTGCATGCGTTTAAAGGCGCGCGGCGCAAGCTTCCGGTGAATCTTGTGTTCGTCGGCGAGGGCGAAGAAGAGATCGGATCGCCGCACTTTCCGCAGGTGGTCCATCGGCCCGATATTCTGGCGGCGCTCAAGAAATGCGCGGGGGTGTACATGCCCATGCCGATGCAGGCGCTCGACGGAACGGTGACCATCAATCTGGGCGCCAAGGGCGTGGT
>JASHWA010000193.1 GCA_030044325.1 Bryobacteraceae bacterium | reverse complement strand
TCGTTTACGCTGTTTTTCATACCTCCAGAAATCCGCAAAAGTGGCGCGAACGGCTTCCCTAGGGACGTGAAGGACTCGGGCGTTCCGATACCGTCCACGCGAATGCTCTGGCTGGTCGCGATGGTTGCGTTTCCGGCGGCGATCTGGCATTTGATTGCGGTTTTGGGAGCGCTGGCGGTGGTCATTTTGGTGGATTTGTTTTTGCGGCGCGATGCGGTTGGCGTGGAGATGTCGGAGCTGATTCGGGGATTCAAGGACCGCGCGGGTGAAATCCGCGTGCGGGTGCGTTGTATGTCGGCGCGGAGGGTGCGGATCGGGATTGCGGCGCCGGAGGGGATCGAGAGCGAGGACGAGGAACAGTCGATCGATCTTGCGGCGGGCGATTCGGAATTCGTCTGGCGCTACACGCCGCGGCGGCGGGGGCGGTATCGGATCGAAGAATGTTTTGTGGAGAGCTCCACCCGGCTCGGATTGTGGTGCGTGCGGCGGCGATGCGCGCTCGCTTGTGAAATTCGCGCTTATCCGAACTTGCGCCGGAACAACGATCTGCGGGCGCTGCGGCGCGGAGCGGAGGGGTTGCACGCGCTGCGGCAGATGGGGCGCGGGCGCGAGTTTGAAAAACTCCGCGAGTACGTCGCGGGCGACGGCTTCGACGAAATTCACTGGAAAGCGACGGCGCGGCGCGGGCGGCCGATCACCAAAGTTTTCCAGATCGAGCGGACGCAGGAAATTTACGTGGTGATCGATGCGTCGCGGCTTTCGGGAAGGCCGGCCGGGGATGAAACGGCGCTCGAACGGGCGATCGCGGCGGGGCTGATCGTGGGCGCGGCGGCGGAGCGGCGCGGGGATCTGTTCGGGCTGGCCGCGTTTTCACACCAGATCGAAGCGTTCACGCGGGCGCGCAACGGCAAGCAGCACTATGCGGCGTGCCGCGATGCGATTTATCAACTGCAGCCGCGGCAAACCTCGCCGGATTTCGATGAGATCGCGACGTTTCTGCGGCTGCGCCTGAGGCGGCGCGCGATGCTGCTGTTTCTGACTTCCCTCGACGATCCGGTGCTGGCTGAAAATTTTTCACGCGCCACGAAATTGCTGGCGCGCAGGCACCTGGTGATGGCGGGAATGCTGCGGCCCGCTTCGGTGGGGCCGTTGTTCGAGGACGATGGGGTGCAATCGACGGACGATATTTACCGGCATCTCGCCGGGCATCTGGCGTGGAAGCGGTTGATGGAAACCGAGGCGGCGCTGGCGCGGCAGGGCGTGCGGCTGGCGCTGTTCGACGCGGAGAATTTCGGCGGAAAGCTGATGGCGCTTTACGATGAAGTGAAGCAGAGGCAGCTTTTGTGATTCTCGATCTCAAGCGCTTCGTCGAAACGGAGCGGCCGCAATGGACGGCTCTTGAAAAAACGCTAGACTGGTTCGCGAGCGATCCCAACCGCAAGCTGGCGGTGGCCGATCTCGAAAAATTCCACGAGCTGTACCGGCGCGTTTCCGCGGACCTGGCGAAAGTGGCGACGATCCAATCGGAAGGCGAGCTGCGCAGTTATCTCGAATGGCTGGTCAGCCGCGCCTACGCGGAAATCCACGAATCGCGCGAGCGCAGGCGCTTCCGGCCGTGGCGGTGGATCACGGTGGAGTTTCCGCGCGCGTTCCGGAGGCACGTCCGGGCGTTCGAGCTGGCGGTTGCGCTGACGGTAGCGGGCGCGGCGTTCGGCGCGATCGCGCTCAAAATCGATGCCGAAGCGAAATCGGTGATCATGCCCTTCGAAGGATTGCAGGTTTCACCGGCCGAGCGCGTCGCCAAGGAACAGCAGGATCGGGGCAAGCGGCTGGCGGGAGTAAAGGGCCGGTTTTCAGCCGATTTGATGACGCACAACACGCAGGTTGCGCTGACCACGATCGCGCTGGGGATCACGTTCGGTTTCGGGCCGGTGGTGATGCTGTTTTACAACGGCGTGATCCTGGGCGCGGTGGCTTACGATTACGTGCACGGCGGGCAGACCATTTTTCTGCTGGGCTGGCTGCTGCCGCACGGCGTGATCGAAATTCCGGCGATCCTGGTGGGCGGGCAGGCGGGGTTCGTGATGGCGCACGCGCTGATCGGATGGGGCAGCCGCGCCGGACGGGCGGAGAGATTGCGCGCGATCTGGCATGACGTGGCGGCGCTGGCGTGCGGTCTTGCGGCGATGCTGATCTGGGCAGGGATCGTCGAGGCGTTTCTTTCGCAATATCACGAGCCGGTGATTCCTTACGGGATGAAGGTCGCCTTCGGCGCGGTGGAGGCGTCGCTGCTGGCGCTGTTTCTGGCACGTGCTGGAGCAAATGCGAAATGATCGATCGCGGCCCGGCTGTCACCATTCGAACTCCGGAAGGCATCGAGTTTTCGCTGCCACTTGCCGGACCGTTCAGCCGGATGCTGGCGCTGGCGGTGGATCTGTGTGTGATCGCGATGCTGGGGCAGGTGATCGAAAAAATCGCCGCTCCGCTGGCGATTTTCGGAGTGGATCTGGCGGGCGCAGTGCGGATCGTCGCGTATTTCGGGATGTCGCTGGTTTACGCGGGGCTGGCCGAATGGATGTGGCGCGGGCAGACGGTGGGAAAGCGGCTGCTGGGATTGCGAGTGGTGGACGCGGGCGGATTGCGCCTGGAGCCGGCGCAGGTGGTGGTGCGGAACCTGTTGCGTTTCGTGGACGCGCTTCCGGCGTTGTACCTCACCGGCGGAATCGCGTGCGTCCTCAGCCGGCGGCGGCAGCGGCTGGGCGATCTCGCGGCTGGAACGGTGGTGATCCGGACGCCCAAGCTGGCCGAGCCGGATCTCGACCAGGTGGCCGGGAGCAAGTACAATTCGCTCGTCGAGGATCGGCGCCTGGCGGCGCGGCTGCGGCAGAAAACGAGTCCGGAAGTCGCGCGCGTCGCGCTCGAAACGTTGCTGCGCCGCGATCAGCTTTCGGCGGGGGCGCGGCGCGAGGTTTTCGCGGATCTGGCGCGCTATTTCAGGGCTGCCGCACCGTATCCGGCGGAAGTCGCCGAGCAGCTTTCCGATGAAGCCTACGTGCGAGACGCGGTGGAGATTCTTTACCGGCCCGAAACCCGTCCGAGCGTAACCGCTTCATCCACGTGATTTGTGCGGCTTGGCTAGTACCGTGACGCTTGGTTCGCAGCGTTACTTGTGATCTACTAAGAAAGTATGAGAAGCCGTAAACTCCTTGCGATTCTGCCCCTGTTCCTGATCGCGGCGTCCTGCACTCGTGACCCCAAGGTGCAGGCACAGCGCGCAGTGGACAACGGCAATAAATTCTACGCCAAAGGCAAGTACCGGGAAGCCGCGCTGATGTACCGGCGCGCCCTGCAAAAGGACCTGAAATTCGGCGAAGCGTACTACCGGCTGGGGCTGACGGAGTTGAAGCTGGCCGATTACGGCGGGGCGTCGCACTGGCTGCTTCGCGCGGTGGACCTGCAGCCGACCAATACGGACGCGATGACCAAGCTCGCGGACCTGTATCTGCTCGGATCATATTCGGACAAGTCGCATTCGGCGCAGTATTTAAAGGAAGTGAAGGATCTCGCCGACGGGCTGATCAAGCTCGATGCGAACTCCTTCGACGGGCACCGGATCCTGGCGCAAATGGCCTTGCTGGGCGGGAAATATCCGGACGCGCTCGCCGAATTCGAAAAGGCGAATGCGGCCAAGCCGAACACGCCCCCGCTGGTGACCATGTATTTTGAGGCGCTGGTCAGAAGCAACCAGTTCGACCAGGCCGAGAAAGTGGCTTACGCACTGATCGACAAGCAAAAGAATTACGCCCCGATCTACAACGCGCTGTATGTCCAATACATGCGCCGCAACAAGCCGGAGGACGGCGAAAAGATTCTGAAGCTGAAAGAGCAGAACAATCCGGACAAGGCAAATTACGTTCTGGAGCTGGCACAGCATTATTATCTGGTGAATCGCCGGCCCGAGATGGATGCGGAGCTCCAGAAGCTGAGCGACGAGAAAGCGTATCCGGAAGGCCGCCTGCTGGCGGGCGATTTCTTCTTTTTCCGGCTGCACGACTGGGATCGGGCGCAAACGCAATACGAGACCGGAATGAAGGATTTTCCGAAAGAGAAAGTGGTTTATGAGAAGCGCCTGGTGGAGCTGTTCGCGAACACGACGAAGCGGCGCGAGGCGAACGATCTGCTGGCGACCATCCTGAAGGAGAATCCCAAGGACTCGGACGCGATCGCCATGCGGGCGGCGCTGATGTTGCAGACCGGGAACCTGGATCAGATCAACGCCGCGGCGAACGATCTCCAGGCGCTGGTGACGAAGAATCCGAAAAATCACCTGCTGCGGTTCAACCTGGCGCGCGCGATGCTCGCCAAGGGGCAGACCGAGGCGGCGCGCTTGCAGCTTGAGGAAGCCGTGAAGCTGCGTCCGGATTTCGTGATGGCGCGGCAGTTGCTGACGCGGCTGTATCTTGGCAAGAACGATTTCGGAAACGCGCTCAAAGGGTCGGAGGAACTGATTGCTCTCGACCGGAACAACGTGACGGCGCACCTGATGCGCTCGAGCTCGCTGATTGGGCTGGGCGACAGGGACAAGGCTCGCGAGGAGCTGGAGTACATCACCAAAACGTATCCCAACAATCCGGATGCGCGCTGGCAGGTGGGCTACATCGCCTATGAGGACAAGAACTACAAGCAGGCGGAGCAGATTTTCTCGGACCTGTACAAGAACAATCCCAACGACGGCCGCAGCCTGGCCGGGCTCACCGAAGCGCTGGCGCGCGAGAATCGCATGGACGACGCCATCGCGCTGGCCAAGACCGCGGCGGCGAAGCAGCCGGACCGGCGCGACATGAAACTGTTCGTGGCCAACCTGGAGACCCGCGCGCAGAAGTACGACGAGGCGCTGGGCATCTACCAGGGGCTGCTCGCCAAGGAGCCGAAATCGGCGGACCTGCTGTTCCGCATCGCGGAGACGGATCGCGAGAAGGGCGATCTCAACGCCGCCATGGACAAATTCCGGCAGTGCAGCCAGGAGGCGCCGAGCGACACCAACTGCCTGCGCATGCTGGCTCTGCTGATGGAAGCCACGGGAAAGCGCGACCTGGCCAAACCGATTTACGAGCAGATTCTGAAGATCCATCCCGACGATCCGCTGGCGCTCAACAACCTCGCCTTCGCCAAGGCCGAGGACGGGACGGATCTCGACGAGGCGCTGAACATGGCTCAGCGCGCGGTGCAGAAAGTTCCCAACAATCCTGAAGTAAGGGATACGCTGGCGTGGATCTACATCAAGAAAAGCCTGCCGGACGACGCCATTCGCATCTATCGCGACCTGGTGGTCAACCAGCCCAACAATCCGATTTTCCACTACCATTACGGGATGGCCCTGATGCAGAAGGGCGATCGCGCGGGCGAAAAGAAGGAACTGGAATCCGCGCTCGCCAATAAGCCATCCCGCGACGACGAGCAGAAAATCCGGGACATGCTGCATCAAATGGGCGATTGATGCGAGGAGGTTCCGGCGCGCCCAAGTGAAGCGTTTCCCAGGAACAGCCTACATCGCTCCGTTCGCGGTTTTCCTGGCCGCGATGTATGTTCACTCTTTCGCGCCGATTCCGGAGCTGGCCGATCAGATCGTGCGCATCGCGGCGCCGGCGCTGGCGATCGTAGTATTTTCGCGCGGGGAGCTGGATTTCCGCCTGGCCGCGCCGTGGGCAAGCGTCGCCATTGGCATCGCCGTGTTCGTGTGCTGGATCGCGCCCGATCTGCTGGTCCCCTCCTGGCGGCACCTGAGGATTTTCGAGAATCCGCTCCTGGGTTACGCGCAGAGCTCGCTTTCGGCGCCGGCGCGCGCCAACCCCGCGATCCTGGTTTTACGCACGGCGCGCGCGGCCGTGGTGGTCCCGATTGTCGAGGAGCTGTTCTGGCGCGCGTGGCTGATGCGCTGGCTGATTTCGCCCCGGTTCGAAAAAGTGCCCTTGGGCACGTATCAAGCCGCGGCGTTCTGGATATGCGCGCTGCTGTTTGCGAGCGAGCACGGCCCGTTCTGGGACGTGGGCCTGCTGGCCGGCATCGCCTACAACTGGTGGATGGTGCGCACGCGCAGCCTGGGGGACCTGATCCTGGCGCACGCGGTCACCAATGCGTGTCTGAGCTTTTACTCGATTGCCGCGGGCAGATGGGAATACTGGCTGTAAGTTGGTGGTTGGTAGTTAGTGGTTAGTAGTTGGCCGTCGGTCGTGCACATCCCGCCACGTCCCCAATCGACGACGAACCGCCAACTACCCACTACCACCCCGAACCCCGAGCCCCGGACCCCAAACCTGTACACTGAAATATTTGCCCCATGATTGAACCGATTCGCATCCATTCGACCGCCGCGCGTGCGCGCGTGGTCCTGTTCGATTTCGATGGAACGCTGTCTTTGATCCGATCCGGATGGGTGGATGTGATGGTGCCGATGATGGTCGAGATCCTGGCCGATCTCAAGACCGGCGAGAGCGAGGACGAGCTGCGCGCCATTGTCGAGGATTTCGTGTGGCGGCTGACCGGCAAAGAGACCATCTACCAGATGATGGAGTTCGCCGAGCAGGTGAAGCGGCGGGGCGGAAGCGCGCTCGGCCCGCTCGAGTACAAGAAGATGTATCTGGACCGGCTGTGGCTGCGGATTCGCGGCCGCATCGAAGAATTGAAAGCCGGCCGCGTTTCGCCCGAGCAATACCTGGTACCCGGGGCGCGGGCGCTGCTCGAAGCGCTGAAGTCGCGCGGCCTCAAAATGTACCTGGCGAGCGGCACCGACGAGATTTACATGAAAGAGGAAGCGCGGCTGCTCGACGTGGCGCGTTATTTCGAGGGCGGCGTGTACGGGGCGCAGGACGATTACAAGAGTTTTTCGAAAAAGATTCTGATCCAGCGCATTTTATCGTCGAGCGACGTCGAGGGCGCCGAGATCCTGGGCTTCGGCGACGGCTACGTCGAGATCGAAGAGGTGAAGCAGGTGGGCGGCGTCACCGTGGGGGTGGCAACCACGGAGCCGGAATGCCGCGTGGTGGACGATTGGAAGCGTCGGCGGCTGATCGGAGTGGGCGCGGATTACATCGTGCCGAATTATCTGTGCCACGACGAGTTGCTCTCGATGCTGTTTTCAAACGGCACAGCGTGATCGAATGTAAAAAAAAACCGCGGCACCTTTAGGAGATGCCGCGGCTGCGATTCAAAACCGGATTATCGTTAGAACGTGAACCGGCCGGTCACCACGGCGACGCGGCCGGAGACCGAGGCGCCCTGGCCCGTTCCGTAAATGCTGGTCGGCGGTCCCAGCGTGTTGGTGATTTCGCCGAACGATCCGGACGAGATGGAACCGGAGGGATTGGCGAAGTTCGGGTGATTGAACACGTTATACGCCTGCACCCCGAACGTGAAATTCCACCGCTCCCGAATCGCGAAGTCCCGCGTGAGAGTGGTGTCGAAATCGACGTAGCCTGGTCCGCGGAAACTCTCTGGAGCGATGTTGCCCCAGCCGGTCTGAATCGGAGTCGCCACGCCTGAAGTGGCCGAGTAAGTTTCAAAATCCGTCTTCGCCAGGCAGGGAGTGTTTACAGCGGCCGCTCCGCAGCTGGTGCCGAAGGCGCTGGGGACAATCAGGTCGGCCAACGGCGTGATGACGCCGCCCGCCGAGTTGACTTCCGAAGGAAGCTTGCTGTCGGTCACGCTGAAAGGCGCGCCGCTATAAGCGTACATCTTGCCGCCGAGGGTCCATCCCCTCAGCACCTGGTTCACCACCGCATTATCGAACTTGTGCGGCTGGACCCACACCAGATCCGCGGCTGATTCGAGCCGGTTATCGAAGCCCAGGCTGCCGTATCCCGCCGCGATACTGTACGGATTGTAATAGCCCACCGTCCCCAGCGCGTGGCTCCAGGTCAGGTGAATCTGGCCGGTGAGCCCGTAAGCGAAGTTGTGCCGGTACGTGAAGGTGAGGGAGTTGAAATTGCTGATGCCGTTGTTGTAGTACTGGGTCACGCTGATGAAACGCCCGTCGGGTGCGGCCGTCGGCAGACCGCCGAAGGGGCTGCCGAAATACTTCGAGATCCCCGCCGCGGTGCTGTACATGTTCTGGTTGATGTCCTCCTGCAAATCGTAGCCGTGATTGCCGACGTAGCTCACATCGAACAGATTATGCTGACTGAGCGACTGCTGGACCTCTAAGCTCCACTCGGTGTCGTGCGGCGCCAGAAAAGTCTCCGGAAACGAAGAGATGCTCGGCGTACTGAAGGTCGCCGGGGCTACCGCGGTTTTGATCGCCGCCAGCGTGGCGCCGCTCGAAAAACCGCTGAAGAAGGCGTTCGCCGACTGCTGCGCGGAATAGGCCGAGCTGGTGGGATCGGTGGCCAGGCCGATGTTGCCGAAAGTCAACCCGGAAGGGGTGAACTCGTTCGGAATCTGCCTGGCGAGCGTTCCGCCCAAGCCGTCGGTATAGTTGGTGGCGAACAGCCCGATGCCGCCGCGGATCACGGTTTTGCCGTTCCCGAAAGGCGACCACGCGAACCCGAACCGCGGTTCCGGAATAGGAGCCTCCGCGTTGTAGAACAGGTTCTTCTTGTCAATGATCGTGGCATTATACGGAACCGTGACGCCGCCTTGATAGCTGGACGAATCGAAGGGCACGTTGGTGAGAGCGAAGCACGTCTCGTTGCAGGTGGGATTGAAATTCTCTTCGACGCGCAGGCCGAAGGTCAGCTTGAGGTTCTTGGTGACCGCCCATTCGTCCGAAACGTAACCCTCAAGAGATGTGAAATGGAAGTGCAAGGCGCCGTATGGCGTGTAAGTCTGGCTGAAGCTGCTGCCCAGGCCGGAGTTGCCGTAGTTCAACTCGCCGTTGGCGAAATCCGCCAGGTTCAGGAGCGAATAAACGCCGGCAAAGGCGTTCTCAGCGATAGTCGTGTAGTTGTACCGGTCATGCCGGTAGGCGAAGCCACCTTTGATGGTGTGCCGGCCCTTGGTCCACGCGAGGTCATCGTTCAACTGGATGTGTCCCACATTTCTGCCGACTGGATATCCATAAGGATATGCTCCCGGGCCGTAATAGACGGAGCCGGTGTTGCCGTAGAAGCCGCCGCCGTTGGCTCCGCCATCCTCGAGCAGCATACCCTCAGGCATCGCCGCGGTCACCTTCTGAAAGTCCGTGACGCCGAACTCCGCCTGATACCACAGGACCGATCCGACGAAGTTGTTCACCAGTGTCGGAGTGATTACCCAGGTATCGTTCGCACTGCCCTGATACTGGGGCTGGTAGCTGGTGGCGTTGAAAAGCGGCGCGATGGGGCTGGTGCCGGTAGCCTGGATGCCCCAATCCTTGTTGATGCGGAAGAACATCTTGTTCTTATCCGACAGGTTGTAATCCACGCGAGTGGTGAAATAATTCTCGGTGTTGAGCTCCGTCTCGTTGGTGCCGAGAGCCACGGCGCAGGGGACATTCACGCCGAAGGTGCCGGCCGAGCCGTCCGAGGTCCCGGGGAACGTCCCGCTGCCGCAGCCCAAGTGTCCCAGCGAATCCTGCAATGGACCATTGCCGTTGGCCACCGCAACCGCGCGGTTCAGCCCTGGCGCGCCGTTGAGCAGCGTGAATAGGTCGTTGTACAGCGGGAGCGACGCCGCAGGCACGTGCGCCAAGGTATAGGCTTGGAGTTGCGGCGAGGGCAGCGACTGCACGCCGGAAGCCGGCAGCACGTAGCGCAGGTTTTCGCTATCCACGAAGCCGAAGAGCTTGTTTTTGATGATGGGTCCGCCGAACCTTCCGCCGAACTGGTGCGCGTCGGAGCGGGGTTTCGGAACATTCTCGAGGTTGTTGAAGAACGAGTTCGCGTTGAGATCTTCCCAGTTGAAGTTGTAGAACAGGTTTCCATGGAACTGGTTGGTCCCGGAACCGCCTACCAGGTTCACCTGTCCGCCCGCCATGCGCCCGTATTGGGGACTGTAGGCATTGAGCACGACGGCCGCTTCCGCCACTTCGTTGGCGCCCAGCAGGTTATTGCTC
>JASHWA010000017.1 GCA_030044325.1 Bryobacteraceae bacterium | reverse complement strand
TGGGGCGGGGAAGAGCAGGGCCTGCTCGGCTCGCGCGCCTGGGTCGCCCAGCACCTGAAGGGCGCCGAAAAGGAGAGATTCGATGTCTACTTTAATATCGATAACGGCACCGGGCCCATTTTCGGCTGGTATTTGCAGAATATGAAATCGGTCCAGCCGATTTTCGACGCCTGGCTCGAACCGCTCAAGAAATTCGGCGCAAAACGCAATATCATTGAGCCGGTCGGCTCAACCGATCACATCAGCTTCACCGACGCCGGCCTTCCCGGGTTCAATCCCATTCAGGATTACGTCAATTACGACGTGCGCACCCACCATACGAATATGGACACCGTCGAGCGCGTGGATGTGAACGAAATCCGCCAGGCCGCCTCCGCCATGGCGTGGTTCGCCTACAGCGCCGCCATGACGGATGCGAAAATCCCGCGGCCCCCGGAGCGTCCGGAAGACAAATGACCCGCCGCGAATTTGCCGCCGCGCTCGCCATGACCGCCGTGAAACTTCCCGCGTCCGATTCTGCCCGCGTCCGCGCCCGCGATCTGGGCCTCGCGCCGGGAGTTTTTCTGCCCGGCCCGCTCAACGCCATCACCGACCTCGCCGGAGTTCGCGTAGGCCATGTGACTCTCATCGCCGGCCCGAACATCCGCACCGGCGCGACCGCGATTGTTCCGCACGGCGGCAATATTTTCCAGGAAAAAGTCCCCGGCGGCGTGTTCGTCGGCAACGCCTTCGGAAAACTCGCCGGCTCGACGCAGGTCGAAGAGCTGGGCACTATCGAAACTCCCATCGTTTTGACCAACACGCTGAGCGTCGGAACCGCGGTCGAAGCCGCGGTCGCCTGGACGCTCGCGCAGCCCGGCAACGAAAAAGTTCAATCCGTAAACGCGCTGGTAGGCGAGACCAATGACGGGTACCTGAACGACATTCGCGGAATGCACGTGCATTCCGAGCATGTGACCGCGGCGATCAACGCTGCCCGGGATGGTCCGGTCGAGGAAGGCGCGGCCGGCGCCGGGACCGGCACCGTCTGTTTCGGCTGGAAAGGCGGTATCGGCACCAGTTCGCGCGTGCTGCCCGAGCGCTTCGGCGGCTATCGACTCGGCGTGCTGGTGCAGACCAATTTCGGCGGCAACCTGACGATGGGCGGCGTGCCCGTCGGCGCGGAATTGCGCAGGTCGGCGTACGTCCCGGCACAAGACGACGGCTCCTGCATGATCGTCGTCGCCACCGACGCACCGCTTTCCGGCCATGAAGCCAAACGCCTCGCCGCGCGCGCCGTTTACGGCCTCGCGCGCACCGGATCGTCTTATTCGAACGGCAGCGGCGATTTCGCCATCGCCTGTTCCACCGCGCCGTCCTCGCGCATCCGCTTCGGCGCAACCGCGCCCATCACCACCGCGACCCTGCCCAGCGACGCCATGTCGCCGCTGTTTGAAGCCGCCCTCGAATCGACCGAAGAAGCCGTCTACAATTCCCTGCTCCAAGCGACGACGGTCACCGGCAACGGCCATACCGTGGAGGCGATCCCGATCGACCGCGTGCGCCAAGTCCTCAAAAAGTACGCCAGATGAGCCGTTGGACCATGGCCGCGGCGCTCGCGCTCGCCGCTTCCTGCCATTCGGCTTCCAAGCAGCCGAAACCCCGCCCGGTGTCCTGGCGCGCAGTCGGATCCTGGTCCGGACGCGGCAACGCCCAGACCGATTCCTTCGATATCGACTACGCTCCCTGCCGCATCCGCTGGGACGCGCGCAACGAAACGGCTCGCGGCGCGGGCAAGCTTCACATCACCGTGAACAGCTCGGTCAGCGGCCGCGAATTGGCCACGCCCGTCGATCACCAGGGCGCCGGTCACGACCTGGTCTACGTGAACGTCGATCCGCATTATTCCTACCTCGTGATCCAATCGAGCAACGAGGATTGGTCCGTCACGGTCGAGGAACTGCTGCCGTCGCCATGATGTCCCCCCGTCGGGTCCGCGTGGGACAGCGGATCGCTGTTTGCCGGCTGTCCCACCGTGCCGGCCGGTCCGTTTTCCCTTGGCGTCGCCGCGCCTGACGGGCGCATCGGGAACAGTCATGCGCGCCGTGTCGAGACTCTTGTGGACGCACGGCGGGCCTGCGGCAACTGCCCGGGCGCCGGTACCAGTGCCGAGGCGGCACCGGACGAGGGGGGCGTGCGCCATGAAACCCCTCCATGCGTAAATTTTCTTCAGCCTCTTGACACCCCCTGTGCATTTTGCTTCCGCGGGTATATAATGACGCCGTATGTGGACCGGTACCGGTGCCTCGCCCGCACGTACCTTGTGCAACCGTTGCATCTCAATCCCGCGGCTGATCCCACTCCCGGAACGCGATGGAGGTCATGTTCGATATGCCCGATGAATCCAACATTAAAGAAGTCTTGAAAGGCGTCTCTCGCCGCAAGTTCATTCAAGGCGTGATCGCCGGCGGCGCCGGTGTTTCCGCCGCGACCTACCTGTTCCGCGCCTCCACCGCGACGTCGGCGGCGAGCGCGGGCGAACGGCTCATCACCATTAACGTCAACGGCCGCGACCGCCGCGTCGACGTCATGAAGCAGGAAACCCTCGCGATGACGCTGCGCTATAAACTCGGCCTCACCGGCACCAAGATCGGATGCGACCGCGCCGAGTGCGGAGCCTGCACCGTGCTCATCGATGGAGTTCCGCGCTACTCCTGTTCGACGCTCACGCACACCGTTCGCAACGCCAAAGTCCTGACCATCGAAGGGCTGGCGAAGGAAGACGGAACGCTGCACCCCGTCCAGCAGGGAATCATCGAAGAGCAGGGATTCCAGTGCGCCTTCTGTATGTCCGGGTTCGTCATGGCCTCGGTCGGATTCCTGCAAACCAATCCCAATCCGACCCGAGCCGAGCTGGCGCACGGCATCTCCGGCAACCTGTGCCGCTGCCAGGATTACGACAAGATCCTCACCGCGCTCCTGCGCGGCGCCGAAATCATGAGAGGAGAAGCGACCCATGCCTAACAAAACCGAGTACGGCGGAAACCACAAGCTCATCGGCAAGGATTACAGCACCATGGACCTTCACGCCAAGGTCACCGGCCAAGCCAAGTACGCCGAAGACTATCGCGCCGAAGGCATGCTGTTCGCCAAGCTCCTGCTGAGCCCCATGCCGCATGGCCGCGTCCGCAGAATCGACACGAGCGCCGCACTTGCCATGCCCGGCGTCAAGGGAATCCTCACCGTCGACGATCTTCCCGCGCCCGCCGACAGCCTCACCGACAACGGAACCGTGATTCACGCCAATAAGCTCGGCGAGCGCGGCCTGACCAATGAGCCTCTGTATCAAGGCGAGCCGATCCTGGCGGTCGCCGCCGTCGATGAGCTGACCGCGGCCGAAGCGATCGAGAAAATCGAGCTCGATATGGAGCCGCTGCCGTTCGTCATCGATCCGCTCGAAACGCTGCGCCCCGGCGGGCCCAATCCGCGCGTCGAAGGCAACATCTGGTACCGTCCGCCGGCGCCGCCGCCCAAACCCGGCGAAGCTCCCAAGGGCGGGGAAGGCCGGGAGGGCCGGGAAGGACGTGGCCGCGGCGCCCCGGCGCCGCTCGAAGTGAAGGACTGGAAGTGGACCGAAGCCGATTTCAAAGACTTCAACGACGGCAAACTGCCCATCGGCAAAATTCCGGAAGACCCCGGAAATTCGTGGTCCTATGGCGACGTCGATGCGGCCTTCAAGAACGCGGCGCTCACCCTCGACGAATCGTTCACCACTCCCGACACCAGCCATCATTGCCTGGAAACCCGCACCGCGATGGCGTACTGGCAGAACGGGAAGGTTTACGTCCACACCGGCACGCAAAGCACCATCCAAACCGTCCCCGCCATCGCGCGCTGGCTGAATTTGAAACCCGAACAGGTGGTTCTCGTCAGCGAATACACCGGCGGCGGATTCGGCAGCAAGATCACCGGCGCGATTTCGCTGATCATCCCCGCGCTGCTTTCCAAGAAATGCAACGCCCCGGTGATGATGCGCGTTTCGCGCGAGGAAGAGACGTTTATCGGGCGCGCCCGGCCGAGCATTCTGGGCCGCATGAAGGTCGGTTTTTCCAAGGAAGGAAAAATCATCGCGCTCGACATGTTCATGCTGTGCAACACCGGGCCCTACGACGCCGCGGGCGACGCGCCCAGCTCCGGCCGCATCGTTTCGCTCCTGTATCAACCGGAAAACATGCGCTTCCGCGCTCTCACCGTGATGACCAACACGCCTCCGCGCAGCGCGCAAAGCTCGCCCGGAGGGTTGCAGGGAATCGTGGTGATGGAGCCGATTCTCGCCAAAGCCGCGCGCCAGCTCAAAGTGGACCAGGTGGAGATCCGCAAGGTCAACGCGCCCGAAGGGAAGGCCAAATTCGGGCCGGAACAGCGTGGCAGGCGCGCCTACGCGACCAGCGCGTTCCTCAAGGACGCGCTCGACAAGGGCGCCGAGCAGTTCAACTGGAAAGAGCGCGCGGCGTCGAGTCCCAAGCGCATGGGAACGAAGGTGCGCGGAGTCGGCGTTTCCTCCAGTTGCTACGTGGGAGGATCGACCGGATTCGACGGGCTCCTGCTGATCAAGCCCGACGGCCGCGTCTGCTTCCAGTCCGGCATCGGAAATCTGGGAACCGAATCGGTGATCGACGTGCACCGCGTCGCCGCCGAAATCCTCGGCGTTCCCTGGGAAAAATGCGATGTCTGCTGGGGCACCAACGACAAGCATCTGCCCTGGACCTGCGTTTCCGGCGGCAGCCAGACCACGCACGCGATGACGCGCGCCGCGCACGCCGTCGCCACCGAAGCCGTCCAGCGGTTGAAAGAGGTCGCCGCCAAGAGCATGGGCGGCTCGCCTGAAAATTACGAGGTGGCCAATGAACGCGTCTTCCGCAAAGGCGGCGGAGGAGGCATGACCCTCGCGCAGGCCGCCGAAAAAGCCATCAAGCTCGGCGGGATTTACGACGGCCACGACGCCAACCCCGACGTGAACCGCTTCACCAAGGCCGCCGCGGCCGCGCTCGCCGGCCAGGGATTCATCGCCTCGGCGCGCGACAAGTATCCGCACGACGGCCAGACGCATTCCTACGTCGCGACCTTCGCCGAAGTCGAAGTCGATCTGGAAACCGGCAAGTATTATCTGACCGATTTCCTGGCTTACGCCGACGTCGGGACGGTGCTGCATCCCAAGGCGCTCGGCGGCCAGGTGCTGGGCCGCTCGACGCTCGGCATCGGCCACGCCATCGGGCAGAAATGGGTGATGGATCCCAACTACGGCGCCATGCTGTCGCGCCGCTTCCATCACAGCAAGCCCCCGACGATCCTCGACGTTCCCGCCAAGATGGAGTGGGCCGCGCTCGATATTCCCGACCCGGAAACGCCGGTCGGCTCGCGCGGAATCGGCGAACCTCCCGTGGGTGGAGGCTGCGCCGCGATTTTGAATGCCATCGCCAATGCGGTGGGAGACGAGGTTTTCCGCCGCGCGCCCGTGTACGCCGACGGCATCCTGCTGGCGCTCGAAAACGGCCACCCGATGGATCATGCGCTCACGGCGCACGTATAAAGGAGAAAAGCCATGGCTGTGATTCGCGATATCATGCCCGCTTTTGACCTGCTTCAGCCGAGCTCTGCCGCTGAAGCCCAAAAACTTCTGCAACAGAACGGACCCGACGCCTGGGTGATGGCCGGCGGCCTCGACAGCTTCGACTGGCTGAAGGACCGCATCAAGAAACCGCGCGTCCTGGTCGATCTGAGCGGCGTCGAGGAGCTCAAGGGCGTTCGCCCGGCTTCCGATGGCGGCGTCGAGATCGGCGCCATGACCACGCTCACCGAGGTGGTCCGGCACCCGTTCATCAAGGAGCATTTCGCGCTGCTTTCGCAGGGCGCGGAGCTCGCCGCATCGCCCCAGATTCGCAATCAGGGCACCCTCGGCGGCAACGTTTCTCAGGACGCGCGCTGCCACTACTATCGCGCCGGATGGCCGTGCTATCGCGCGGGCGGAAACATCTGCTACGCCGACACGCCCACCGGCCGCAATCGCGAGCACGCCATTCTGAACGCCGATCGCTGCGTCGCCGTGAATCCCTCCGATTCCGCGCCCGCGCTCATCGCCCTCGACGCGAAATTCGTCATCCAGTCGTCCAAGGGCCAGCGCGTGGTCGATGCCGAGGACTATTACATCGGTCCCGACATCGACATTACGCACCTGAACATCCTTCAGCCCGGCGATCTGCTCACCGCCATCCGCATCCCCGCGACCTACGCGGGCGCAACCTTCTATTTCGAAAAAATCCGCGACCGCAACGTCTGGGATTTCGCGCTGCTCAACGTCGCCAGCGCGATCAAGGTCTCGAGCGGCAATATCGACCAGATGCGCATCGCCGTCAACGGCGCGGCCGCGCGTCCCTTGCATCTCACCGCGGTCGAGCAGTTCGCCAAAGGCAAGCCGCGCAACGCCGCCACCGGCGAGGAAGCCGGCAAGATCGCCGTTCAGGGAGCCGTCCCGTTGCAGTTCAACGCCTATAAAATCCCGTTGATGAGAAATCTGGTGAAACGCGCCATCGCCGGCGTGGAGGTGACTTCGTGAGCATTTTACAGTGGGCCTACAGCCCGTGGGGACAGCACGTGCCCATTCATATCGCCTGGGACCTGATCTACGTGTGCGCCGTCGGCGGGCTGCTGTTCCTCATCGTTCACGCCATCTACGTCCGCTTCTTCGCCCACGCGGAGGAATTCGAAGGCGCTCCCGCGCCCGCCATCGCCGCCCGCGTTCCCGATCGCGTCCATCGCCATTCGCTTGCCGCGCGCCTGTTCCATTGGATCATGGCGGCCTCCATGCTCACCCTCCTGGTCACCGCCTTCCTTCCCAAAGTCGGCGTCGAATTCGGCTGGGTCACCTATCACTGGATCGCCGGCGTGGTGCTGACCGTCTCCATCATCTACCACATCATCCACGCCTCGTTCTATCTCGATTTCTGGTCGATCTGGCCGGATAAAGCCGATATCCAGGACGCGCAGCGCCGCCTCAACCGCTTCTTCGGAAAACCCGCCTCGCCGCCGCGCCGCTTCGCCAAATATCCGCTCGAAAACAAGATGTATCACGGCGTCATCGTGCTCACCGGGCTCGCCGTCATCTGCACCGGCGTGTTCATGATGTTCCGCGTGCGCACGGCCATTTTCCCGCGCAATCCCTACCTGTTCGGCGATATGACCTGGGGGCTCATTTATGTGCTCCACGGCCTCGCCGGCGTCGGCCTGATCGCGCTCATCATGGTGCACATCTACTTCGCCGTCCGTCCGGAGAAATTCGTCATCACCAAGTCGATGATCTTCGGTTCCATGCCCAAAGAATATTATCTGAGCCACCACGATCCGGATCGCTGGGTGGTTCGCGGCGATTCCTCCAGGGGAGCGAGCGCGGCCGACTAAATGACCGTCCGCGAGCGCTGCACAGCGATCGAAGAGTGCTACGAGTACATGCTGGGCTACGCCGCTAAAGGTGTGCCCGGCGACGACACCGGAGCGGGCGGCCCGCTTCGCCACCACCTCCATCGCGCCGTGACCGCGCTCACCGGCATCGCCGACGCCTACACCGAAGCCGCCGCCCCGCACGCATCGTTCAAAAACTTTCTCGCGCTTCTCGACCAGGACGGTAAAAACGCGCTCGCCGCCATCGAAATGGTGCTCTCGCTCCCCTCCATCAGCTCCCAGGTCATCGATAACCTCAACGCGCTGATCCACCTTCGCGCCCTGTTAACAGACCTGTTCCTGATCGACGAGATCCTGCGCCCGCAGCGCGTCTCTGAAGCGACCTGACTGTCTTGCCGGCGGTCTGACGTCGGCGACCATGAAACCACTACGCCGCCTTCGGCCGCCCCGACGGCGCGAACTCCAGCTTCGCCTCACCCTCGATCGCGTCATACAGCGCCTTCATCATCCGGTCATCGGTCGCCGCCGCTTCCCCCAGCACCACCGGATAGCGCGCCGTGAATTCGATGCCCGCGTCGGTGAAGCGCAGGCGCGATTCCGGCCGCGGCGCCGAAACGCTCAGCTCTGTTGATTGTTGCAGCGCCCGATGCTGCCGCTCGATCCCCTCGCGATACTGTTCGTACACCGAATCCACCGCTTCCTTCAACTTTTTCTCCGCAAGCTGGAAATCGCTCTCTTTCGAAAGCGTCAGCGTCACCGCGTGCCACCCGTAATCGAGCCCCGGCATCTGCTTGTACAGCGCCGACGGCTGGAAGATCACTGAGTTCGAAAACACCACGATCCGCCCCGTCGAGTGCCCGTCCGGACCCAGTTCCATCAGGTAAATCCGCACCAGCCCGATGTCCACCACCTCGCCCGTCACGCCGTTGATCGTCACCCGGTCGCCCACCCGCACGCCATATCGCCCGATCAGGAAAAAATACGCCACCACCGACAAAATAGGGCTCTGCAGCGCCACCGCGACTCCCGCCGTCACGAATCCCGCATACGTCGCCAGCGAGCCGAACTCGGTCACGAATCCCACCGCGATCGTGAACAGCACCGCGAGCGAAACCGCAATCC
>JASHWA010000192.1 GCA_030044325.1 Bryobacteraceae bacterium | reverse complement strand
GTTCGAGCGCATCCGCACCGGCATGCCCCCCAGCGATCCCGGCAAGGTCGGACGCGAGCCCAAAGCCGCCATCGTCGCCTATATGCTGCAGATGAACAAGTTTCCGGCCGGCTCCGCCGCGCTTGCCTCCGATACCGAGTCGCTCAAGCAGATCAAGATCGAAATGATCAAACCCGACAAGAAATAAAACCGTCGCCCGACAAAAAATAAAACCCTCCTTTCTCTCGAAAAATCAGGCATTTTGAGATTCGCGCGGCCGTGCCCGTGCGCTCGTGCGGTGTAGCCTGCGCGTGGGAGCACCGAATGAGTTTCGATCTGTCGAAAACACCCACGCTCGAAGCCGTGGCCACGCAGGATGAGCACGCGCTCGCCGCGGATCTGCATAAGCGCGTCGATGAAGCCGTCGCCGCCGCGGAAGCTCGGAAAGATGTCGTTGCCGCCTGCGCGGCGCAGCGCAATCTGGAGGAACGCCTCGCGCGCCTGCGCCGGGCCGAACGCGCCATCTCCGCGTACGCCAAGGAATCCCGCGACCAGATCGCCGCGTCCGAGCACGCCGCGCTCGAAGCCGTCGTCGAATCGGCGTGCGCCGAAAAGAAAATCGACTTCCGCAAGCTCGAAGCGCTGGCCGGCCTGGAGCATCAGAACCGCATCGCCGCCCGCGCGATCGAGCACGTGGTCGAGCACAGGATTCCGCTTGCGCACATGGCCAGCCTGCGCGCCGAATCGCACGCGCTGATGACCCGCGCCCGCGCTATCGACGAGATCGCCCGCGAGCGCGCCGAAAAAGTGCTCGGCGTCCTGCGCGACGCGGTCAGCGAAGAGATGGTGCTGCCCGTGGATCTGTCCAAAGGCGTCGCCGGAGCCCTCGTCGCCCACGCCGCCGGATTGAAGCGCTGCGCGGTGCAGATTTCGGAAACCGTGGATGAAATGGAACGGGCGTATCAGAAACGCTCGGGAGGACGCAAATGAGCAAATTTAAAACTCTGGTGCGCGAGCTGGACGCGGAAGCGCTCGAGCAGTTGGGCCGGCAGGTCGCCGCCGAAATGGAGCACCGTCGGCTCACGACCGCCATCAAAATCGAAGATATTCATCCCCGCATGGCGCCCGAGGACAAGGCCCGTGCGATGGAAGAAATCGCCCGCGTTCTTAAGGAGCGGCCCTGATGCGCGATCTGCAACAATACTGGGCCGAAATTCGCGCCATCGAGAACGGACTTCCGCAGTTCGTCTGGGTAATTGCCGAGGATTGCCTGATCGAAGTCGCGCGTGCAGTCGCGGCGAAGCTTCTGCACGCCAAATCCCACCGCCTGGCAACCGAGGAAGAGATCGCCGCCCGCAAGGCCAGGGAAGCTGAGGCGAACAAGCGCCGCGATCTCGACCGGAAGCATCGCGACGGCATTGCCGTAGTCGAAATCACCAAGTAAGCGCTTGTAAACCGCGTAACCGCTACGTGCGTCCAAAAACGCGGGGCACGCGTCATGGAAAATCCCGTTTCTTCTTTGATTGCTTCCGTTTACGCCCGGCGCGTGGCGCCGGCGTTGCGGACTCGTTTTGAGACCAATACTCTCTCGGCGGATCCGGTGATCAATTGAGAGCTTTCCAAAACGCGCTCCGGCTGTGACATTCTAGATAGAAGCTTTGGTGGTTTCGTCAAGATATGAAAATTCGGTTTTACCTCATGCCCGTCGTGCTCAGTCTGTCCGCGTGGGGACAGACGTATCTGATTTCCACGCTGGTCGGAAACGGAACGCAAGGCTACACGGGCGACGGCGGTCCCGCGAACCAGGCGCAACTGGCGCTGCCCGGGGGAATCGCTTTCGATTCCCAGGGCGACATGTATATCGCCGACGCGGTGAACAACGTAGTCCGCAAAGTTTCCGGCGGCACCATTAACACCTTCGCGGGCACCGGAACCGCCGGATATTCCGGCGATAAAGGACCGGCCACCGCGGCCGAGTTGAATAACCCCGAAGGCGTCGCCGTCGACAGCACCGGCAACGTTTACATCGCGGACTCCGCGAACAACGTCATCCGCGTAGTCTCCACTTCCGGAACCATCACCACCTTTGCCGGAAACAACATTGCCGGATACGAAGGCGACACCGGGCCGGCCAACCAGGCGGAGCTCAACGTCCCCTGCGGCATCGCCATCGATAGCTCCAACAACGTCTACATCGCCGATTCCGATAACAACGTGATTCGCATCGTCACCAACAACGTGATCAACACGGTGGGGCTCACCGGGGCGTATCTGAACCATCCCGACGGGGTCGCCGTGGATGCCGCCGGCGACATTTTCGTCGCCGATACCGATAATGAGCGCGTGGTGGAGTTCGCTGCCGTAACTTACAACTACAGCCTGATCGCGGGCAACGGAAATCCCGGATACAGCGGCGACAGCGGACCCGCACAGAACGCCGAATTGCAGGACCCCAAGGGCGTAGCCGTGGACGCGCAGGGCTACGTCTACATCGCGGACACCATCAACGGCCGCATTCGCAAGGTGGGACTCGATGGAACCATCACCACCGTCGCCGGCAATGGAATTCCCAACTACGCGGGCGACGGCGGATACGCGACTTCCGCGGAGCTCTATTTTCCGGACGGCATTGCCATCGATCCGTCGGGCAATCTTTACGTCATCGATACCGACAACAGCGCGATCCGCGGCTTGCAGCTCCTCGCCCCCGCGGTGGAAACCAACGGCGTGGTGAACACGGCCGATTTCGTTCCGGAAATTTCCCCGGGCGCGCTCGCGACCATTGCGGGAACCAATTTTTCGAGCGAAAAGGCCACCGCGACGATACCTTTTCCGCTGAGCCTGGCCGGCGTGAGCGTAACGGTCAACGGAGTCCCCGCTCCGATCCTTTACGTCCAACCCACGCTCATCAACTTCCAGGTGCCCTGGGAGGTCCAGCCGGGCCCCGGCTCGGTTGTGGTGACCGTGAACGGAGCCGCCGCGCCGCCCGCCAGCGTCACCGTCGGCACCGCCGCGCCCGGAATTTTTCTGCTCAGCTCCACCGTCGGCGCCATCGTGAATTCGAACGGGACCGTTAACTCGCCAACCAACCCGGCCCAGGAAGGCAGCCTCGTTTCCGTTTACCTGAGCGGATCGGGACCCGTCAGTTCCCAGCCCGCCGACGGCCAGCCCGCCGGTGCGAATCCGTATTCCGTCCTGACCTCGTCCTATAGCGCGACCATCGGATCGGCAACCGCGATGATTCAATTTGCCGGTCTCGCGCCCGACTCCGTCGGCCTGACTCAATTCAACATCATCGTCCCGACAGGCCTTCAGCCCACCACCTACCCGCTGGTGATCACCATCAACGGTGAAACCAGCAACACCGTTGCAATCGCTGTAACGCCGTAACAAGCGCATCCGATTTAACGGTGCAGTGCACAATCCCTGGACCAGCGCTACGACGGCGGACTTCCGTCCGCGCGGGACTTGAGTCCCGCTCCAAGACGAGCGCCGGGCGGACCCCGCCAACCCCTTCTACGTGCTGAATCTTAGACGAACGAATGACTCGGAACCCTAGTCTTGCCCCCGGGCCACGGCCCAAGGAAGCGGCTTCGGGAGCGGGCTTTCCGCTGGCGCCTTCACCCTCGTCAGAACCCATAATCCGAATCCC
>JASHWA010000191.1 GCA_030044325.1 Bryobacteraceae bacterium | reverse complement strand
CCGTTGGTCGCGGATTGGCGGACTTCGAGAACGAACATCGTTTTTTCGGGCCACTTGCCGGTTTCGACAAACGCGCGATATGCCGGAGGGTTGACGAAAACGTTGTCGAAGGTCGGGGCGTCGGGATTCGCTTCGCCGCCGTAGGTCATGCCGAGGCCGGAACTCAGGAAAATCCATTCGCGATAATTTTCGGGGCGGACCAGTTTGTCGGCTTTGAAAGCGGGTTCCTGGGCGAGCGCGATTCCGGCCGCGAGCGCGGTGAAGAGAAGCTTTCTCATAAGGTTTATTATCGTTTGACGGGCGCACACCATCGTAGTCACGCGCCGCGTAAAATTTGGGCATGAAGCTCCCGGTTACGCTGGAACGCGATGGAACAGGGATAATCGCTCACGGTCTCGCTCCGCGAGGTTGAAGTCAGCGTCTGACGGATTCGCTGCGTTTAATCACTCGGGCATGTTCCGTCCCGGCCCGCCGGGAACCAACGCGTCCAGGTAGCGACCAGATCTGAGCCCCGCAGCGCAAGTTTTGCGATTACGGAGCCGTCGGGGACGCCGCAGGCTCGGCACGCGCCCGGTTCGACGGCGATCGCCTTACGGCAGGCGTCTTTCAGGTCGAAAGGATAGGTCACGAAGTCGTCTCCCTTTGGAACGGCTTTCCGCATCCGATTGCGCGCAGCCGCGAGATCGAGATGGATTGGGCCGTCGGCGTCGAACGTCCAATACTCTTCGTTCCATGAGTGCATTCCGATCGGGTCCATGGTTTTGAGGACAGGTTTTGCGTCGAAGGTGAAAAGGGAGGCCGGTCTTACGACAACCTGGGCGGAATCGTAGAGCTGCTGGTAGACGAGGCAAAACTGCTCGCCACGCTGGACGAGCACCCGCTTGGCCGTCAGATGCTCGCCGGTGTGAATTTCCTCGATATGTTGGATCACCTGCACGACTTGACGGCCCGCCGCTACGCCCAAGTCCACAACATCCGCGCTGTAGGAAAGATCCGCCGGCGTTTGATGATACAGATCCTGCTCGAAATCGAACAAGAGAGGCGAGCCCGCAAAGTAGTCGCGGGGGTGACACTCGGGCGAGGTCCAGAAAACGCCTTTACCGCCCTCGACGAGCAAGTCCCATCGCGAAGCTCGAACGGGCCTCGATGGTTGACACCACGCGAGCGGAACGAGAACGGCAGCGGCGGCCAACAACCGCATACCTTCGACGATAACGCATCCGCCGCCGCGTTATCCTGAAAATTACATGAGTCCACAGGCGCCTCCGAAAACGCCGGTTGCGGGCGTGAAGAATATTGTTGCGGTCGGGTCGGGAAAAGGAGGCGTGGGAAAGACCACGGTCAGCGTGAATCTGGCGCTGGGGCTCGCGCATTTGGGACGCAAAGTCGGGCTGCTCGACGCCGACGTTTACGGGCCGAATATTCCGCTGATGATGGGGATCAACGAGCCGCCGCGGGCTTACGGCGACCGCATCCAGCCGCTGGAAAAATACAATGTGAAGCTGATGTCGATGGGATTCATCAACCCCGGCGACAAGCCGCTCGTCTGGCGCGGGCCGATGCTGCATTCGGCGATCCAGCAGTTTCTGCGCAACGTCGATTGGGGCGAGCTCGATTATCTGATCATCGATCTGCCGCCGGGCACGGGCGACGTGGCGTTGTCCCTCGCGCAGACCACGCCGATTACGGGCGCGATTGTTGTAACCACTCCCTCCGACGTTTCGCTTGAAGACGCGCGCAAGGCGGTGAACATGTTCCACCAGGTCCGCGTGCCGCTGCTCGGCCTGATCGAGAACATGAGTTTTTTGATAGCACCGAAGTCCGGTGAACGAATCGACGTTTTTGGCCAGGGCGGCGGAAAACGGACGGCGGAGAAGATGAACGTCGCGTTCTTGGGTGAGCTGGCGCTCGATCCGGAGGTGCGCATCGGAGGCGACAGCGGGCGTCCGGTTACGGCTCGCGATGGAAGCGATCCGCATTCGGCGCCGTTTCTCGAGTTGGCCCGAAGAGTCGAAGAAATCTGTTCGGCCGCGCAGAGCGCGGGTCCTTCGATCACCATCGAAGACTAATCGAGAAATGATCGCGCGTACCAACGCGTGACGATCGCGCCTCATGACGCTTGAGAAGAAGGCGCGGGCCGGGAGACCAAAATATGCCAAAGGAAACATTTTGAAGCTCCCTGGCGTCCAATGAGTCTAGAGCGTTTAGACTGGGTTGTTCTCAGCCGGGCGATCGGGTGAAGGCGCTTGCGGCTCTTGAGCGGCTTCGGCTATACTCCGCAAGGTACCCGCACCCACATTTGATCTTGTTGTTGCGCCCGCTTGAATGGAGGTGGATGTGTTCGTAAGGAGCACCGTCGTTGCCGTATTAGCTTGTGCGCTGGTTTCGATACTGCCGGCGCAGGAGAAGAAGAAGCAATGGAAGGATCGGGCGGAGTACGATCTGTTCGAGTCGATCACCAAGACGCAGGATCCCAACCAGTGGCTTTCGACGCTCGATAAATGGAAGCAGCAGTATCCCGCCAGCGACTACGCCGACATTCGCCGCCAGCTTTACCTGGCCGCGTACCGGCAGTTGAACAAGCCGCGGCAGGCCTTCGACGCGGCGCAGGAGGTCTTAAAAGATAATCCGGACAATCTGGTGGCCCTCAGCGCGATGGTCCAGTTTATTTATCCGCTGGTGCCGCCCAACGCGCAGCAGTTGACGACGCAGCAAACGGCCGATCTCGATGTCGCGCAGAAAGCGGCCAATACGGTACTGAACAATCTGGACACGATTTATTCGAAGCCGAACCGTCCGCCGGAGATGACCGATGAGATGGCCGATAAAGCCAAACCGGAGATGAAGGCGTTCGCGCAGAAGACCCTCGGATACATCGCGATGGTTCGCAAGGATTATCCGGCGGCGGTGACGGAGCTGACCAAGGCGCTGCAGCTCGATCCCAACCAGGGGCAGGTTTCCTTCTGGCTGGGGACCGTGACGCTCGCGCAGAACAAGGCGCATCCGGAGCTGCAGGCGCAAGCCCTGTACGATTTCGCGCGCGCGGCGTCCTACACCGGTCCCGGCTGTCTTCCCGCGCCGGACCGCTCGCAGATCACGAATTATCTGAACAAGGTGTATGTGGATTATCACGGATCGAATGACGGGCTGGAGAAATTGATGGCGTCGGCGCAGACCAACCCGCTTCCACCGGCCGGATTCACGATCCAGAGCAAGACCGACCTGGAGCGCGAGAAAATCGAGGCCGACGAAGCGGCGGCCAAGGCGAATCCGATGCTGGCGCTGTGGAAGAGCATCGTCAAGGAGCTTCAGAGCGACAACGGGCAGGCCTATTTCGACGCGAACATGAAAGGCGCGGAGTTGCCCGGCGGCGTCAATGGCGTGACCGTGTTCAGCGGGAAACTGGTGTCCATGACGCCCGCGGCGCGGCCCAAGGAACTGGTGCTGGCGATCGCTGATCCGGCCAAGCCGGATGTTACACTGAAGCTCGATTCGCCGCTTCCCGGCAAGATGGAGCCGGGCGGGGAAATTTCGTTTTCGGGCGTGGCGGATTCGTTTACCGCGAACCCGCTCATGGTGACGTTCAATGTGGAAAAATCGAAGGTCGAGGGATGGACGGGCAAGAACGCGCCGGCGCACCACAAGAAGACGGGAGCAGAGCGCTGACGCTCTTTTGCACAGGCCGCGAGTCGTGGTACATTATCGAAAATAGCGAGGCATAACTGAGATATGAGAAACGTGGTATTGGCGCTGGTCGCGGCATTGAGCATCGGGGTGGCGCAGGACAAGCCGGCGGATCAGCCGGCGCAGAAGGTGGCCAAGGATCAGCAGGAAGCGGATCTGATCAATTCGCTGCCCAAGGAAACCGATCCCAACAAGCTCCTTCAAACCTTGGACACGTGGACGCAGAAATATCCGCAGACGCAGTTTTCCGATGAGCGGGACCATGCCTATCTCGCCGTCTACCAGCAACTGCGCAAGCCGCAGGAGGCGTTCAACAAGGCCAAGCAAATCCTCGGCAAGCATCCCGACGACTTCACCGCGCTGTACACGATCATCGCCTACGTGCAGTATTTGAACAACGGAAACCCCGCGGCCGGGGATCTGGACACGGCGGAGCAGGCGGCGAACCACATGATCAAGGACGCGGACGCGGTCTTCGCCGACGGCAACCGGCCGGCCTCCATTCCCGCGGCCAACTGGCCGGGTCTGCGGGGTTCCATGCTGCCGATGGCGCAAAAGACCATCGGGTTCATTTATTTCCAGCGCAAGGATTGGCCGCGCGCGGAAGCCGAGCTGGTCAAGACGCTCCAAATGGACCCGACCCAGGCGCAGGCGTCCTTTATGCTCGCCACCGCGATGTTCAGCCAGCGCGAGAAGGACCCCAAGAAGCAGCCGCCGTCGATTTTCGAGTTCGCCCGCGCGGCCTCTTATGACGGCGCCAATTCCCTGCCCCCGCAGATGCGGCAACAGATTCTCGCGTCGGTGACCAAGACCTACGCCTCCTATCACGGCGGCAGCGACGGATTCAACGATCTGCTGGCGCTGGCGAAGACCAATGCTCTTCCGCCGGCCGATTTCAACATCAAGAGCACGTCCGATATCGCCGCGGCCAAGGCCGAGGCACAGGCGGCGGCCGATGCGGCCAATCCCAGCCTCGCGCTCTGGCGGAATATTCGCGAACAACTGGTCGGCGACGGCGGACCGGCGTATTGGGACGGTACGGTGAAAGATGCCGAACTGCCCCCCAACGCGATGAAGTTCAAGGGTACGATCGTCTCGATGACACCGGAAAACCGGCCCAAGCAGATCGTTCTCGCGGTGGAAAAACCGGGAGTCGCGGATGTGACGCTGAAGTTCGAGACGGCGCTGCCCGGAAATATGCAGCCCGGCGAGACGTTGGAGTTCGAAGGAGCGGCCAAGGAATACTCCAAAGATCCGTACATGCTGACCATGGAGACGGATAAAGACAAGATCGTCGGCTGGACCGGCAAGAACCCGGTAGTGCACAAGAAAAAGGCGCAGTAGCAGACTGGTACAGCCGATCCTGCCGGCTGTGGTTTCGCGCGCGAGCCGCGCTACATCTTATAGCGGCCCAGGTCCTCGTCGTTCAGATTCTCAAGCCAGCGCCGCAGCTCTTCATTGCTGCCGACTTCCGCCACCGCGGCCGCGGTTTTCGAAGTCTTGAGCACCGCTTCGGCGACGTAAATCGGGCAATCCAGGCGCAGCGCAATCGCCAGCGCATCGCTTGGCCGCGAATCCACCGAGATCAGCTCTCCGTTGCGCTCCAGCCAGATCACCGCGTAAAACGTGTCTTCCTTGAGATCGCTGACCACCACTTTCTTGACGCCGGCGTCCAGGCCGAACAGAAGATTGCGGATCAGGTCGTGCGTCATGGGGCGCGGAGTCGCCACCTTTTCGATTTCGAGCGCAATCGCGTTGGCTTCGTAGATTCCCACCCAGATCGGCAGGATCGCGTTGCCGTTCACGTCTTTTAAAACCACGATGGGCATGTTCGTCACCGGGTCCATCAACAGCCCGCGGATTTTCATCTCAACTTCCATTCCAACCTCCCCGGCTCGGAAACTCCGATCCAATCAGTTTACACGCTCCCCGGCAAGCGAGTTCGGCCCCGCGCGCGTCACGCGAACGGGAACGTAGCGGCCCGCGAGTTCCTCGCTCGCGCCCACGCTCAAAAAGTTCAACGTTTTATTCTGTGAGGTGCGGCCGATCCACTGCCCGGTGGCCTTGTTGAATCCCTCCACCAGACATTCTTCCACCATTCCGACGTATCGGGCGTTGCGGCGAATCTGAATGGCGCGCTGGCGCTCCTGCAAAATGGTCAGGCGCCGGCCTTTTTCGTCCTCCGGAATCTGATCGCCGAGCGCCAGCGCGGGCGTGTTCGGCCTGCGCGAATATTTGAAGCTGAAAATGGAATCGTATTCGACCTCGTCGATCAGAGCGAGCGTGGCATCGAAATCGGCCTCCGTTTCGCCCGGAAATCCGACGATGATATCCGTGGTGATCGCGATCGGACGGCGCGCGCTCTTCATCCATTCGATGCGGCGCATGTATTCCTCGCGCGTGTACAGCCGCTGCATCGCTTCGAGCATGCGCGTCGAGCCGGATTGCACCGGCAGATGCACGTGATTGCACAGCGCCGGATTTTGATCGATCGCGTCCACGATGGCGCGCACGAAATCGCGCGGATGCGAGGTCGTAAACCGCACCCGGCGGATTCCCGGTGTCCGTCCGACGTTCTCGAGAAGCGTCGAAAAATCCCAACCCGCGGGCGACGGGTCGCGATAGCTGTTCACGTTCTGGCCGAGCAGTTGAATCTCGGTGTACCCCGCCGCGGCGAGGCCCCGCGCCTCTTCGATTACGCTCGCGCTGGTGCGGCTGCGCTCCGGCCCGCGCGTGAACGGGACCACGCAATAGGCGCAGGATTTGTCGCAGCCTTCGATGATGGTGATGTAGGCGCGATGCGGATTGTCGCGGCGCGTGAGCGGAGTCTCAAACGTGTCTTCGGTGTCGAGGCTGAGCCCGGTGACGCGGCGATGGCCGGTTTCCAGCTGAACCAGAAGTTCGGGGAGCTTGTTGTAGCTCGCCGACCCGCACACCATGCTGACGTGCGGCGCTTTTTCGAAAATCTTTTCGCCTTCCTGCTGCGCCACGCATCCCAGCACGGCGAACGTCTTGCCGCGCCCGTCCTTTTTGAATTGCTGGAGCCGCGAGAAAACCTTCTGTTCCGCCTTGTCGCGAATGCTGCACGTGTTGTACAGCACCAACTCCGCTTCTTCCGGCGTTTCCACCTGCGCGTAGCCCTGTCCGACCAGCGTTCCGATGACTTTTTCCGAATCGTGGACGTTCATCTGGCACCCGAACGTCTCGAGGTAGAAGGTCTTCACTTCATCTCATTGTAACGCTGGCGATCCCGCGGCCGCCGCGCGGCGGTGCATCACGTGCGTGGACCGCTCCCTATGGGAGCAACGCAGAGTTCAAGCACTACCCGCCGCATGGACCGGCCGGCCGAAGCAGATCACGTACCCGCTGTTGTCGATGATCTCGAAAGCCCGAAGCCCGTCCCCGGTGTCGGCGAGCGGACGATGCACCGGCACAGCATTCGCGGCGTACTCGGAATAAAGCGAATCGGGATCGGAAGTGTGGACGTATGCATCCCAGCGCGCCCATTCATGGCGGGAATGATTCGGCTGGGGATGAATCTCCGGCGTGATGGCCTTGAGCATGATCATGACGCCGTCGCGCTGTACGATGCCCAAGAAATCCCGGCCATTTCCCTCTCCCGTAAAGGTGATCTCGAACCCCAGCTTGGAACGATAAAAATCGAGGCTCGCCGGGAGATCATCCACGACAAAAAAGGGCGCGATCGCGTTCAGGGTCGGCATGCTTGCATGCTATCATCCGTTCGCCACAACCGGAACCGCGACCTTCAATCTCCCGGCGAGGGCGGTCAGCTCTTTCCAGATTCCCTGCGAAACCGGGATTCCGTCGCGCAGGCGCGCTTCTTCGCTGCGCCATTCCGGATCGCCGGCGATCAGCACTTCGTCGTATCCGGACGCCGGCCGCGACGACTTGACCGTTTCGCGCACGAATTGCATGCGCCGGGAAAACTCGTCGAGCGGCATGAAGCGCGCCGCGTCGATCGCCAGGAACATCTGGCTCGCCGACATCGGAATGTCCTTCACGCGGATGCCGCCGACGTTGGTGAGCATCGCGCCGCCCGAAAGCACCGCGCACAGGATCTCGACCATCACGGCGAGCCCGCTCCCTTTATATCCGCCGAGCGGCATGGGCAGGCCCGCGAGCGCCGTCTGCGGATCGGTGGTGGGATTCCCCTCGGCATCCATCGCCCATCCCGCCGGAATCGACTTTTCGCCGCTCAGCACGGCTTTAAATACGCGATTGAGCGCCACCGTGGTGGTCGCCATATCCAGCAGAAATGTTCTGGGCCCCGGCACCGCCATGCAGATCGGATTGGTGCCGAGCATCTTGTCGCGGCCCTGCCACGGGGCCACCAGCGCGGTCGCGTTGCACATCACCATGCCGATGAACCCTTCGCGTGCGAGCTTCTGCGCCCACCATGCCGCCGCGCCAAAATGCGTCGAGTTGCGCGCGACCACCATCCCTATGCCGTGATCCTTGGCCAGCCGGATCGCGTGGTCGCAGCAGGTGTCCGAGATGAGCTGGCCGATGCCGTTGTCGCCGTCATACAGCATGCATGCGCCGTTTTCGCTGGCGATGTGGCCGGCGCGCAGCACGTCCACGTTGCGCGCCGCGATCTGCTCGCAATACCAGATCAGGAGCTGGACGCCGTGCGAATCGACGCCGCGCAGATTGGCCGCGACCAGAGTGTCCGCAACCAGCCGGGCAGTCCTGGCGGGAACGCCCGCGCCGCGCAGGATCGAATCGGCAAACCGGGTGAGCGCGGGCGCTTGGATGGTAATGAATTCGGGAGACAAGGTACAAGCGTAGCACCCGATGGATTACAATAGTGGATTCGGGCGCGTAGCTCAGTTGGTTAGAGCGCCTGCTTCACACGCAGGAGGTCACAGGTTCGAGTCCTGTCGCGCCCACCACGCCGATCAGTCCCTGGGCCCGATCGCTTCGGCCACCTGGATGGCCATCTCGTAGCGCCCGAACGGCGCGCTCAACTGCACGCCCGCGACCAGCTTTCGCACCCGCTCCACCATCTCGCGCGCGATCGCGATGCCTTCGGCCCGCGCCGCTTCCGCGCTTTCGGCCGCGCGCATCCGGTCCATGTATCGATCCGGAACCGGCACGCGCAGCTCGTTCACCATGAACTCCGCGTTGCGATAGCTGGTCAGCGGCCAGATGCCCGCGATCACCGGCAATCCGTACTGGAAGGTGCGCTGCAAAAACGCCTCGAGCAGGTCCAGATCGAACACCGGCTGGGTGACGACGTATTCCGCGCCGGCTTTCACCTTCCACTCGAATCTTCGCAGCTCCTCATCCATATTAATCGCGCCGGGATTCGCGCCCACGCCGAGCAGCAGCGCG
>JASHWA010000190.1 GCA_030044325.1 Bryobacteraceae bacterium | reverse complement strand
GCAATCCCGTCCATGTACCTGCTCAGGTTGCGGGCCGCGGGCGCTGCCGGAGGAACCGGAGGAATCGCAGCCGGGCGAACTTGAGCGGCCGCCGCTCCGGCGATGGTGGCGGGTTGGTTGGGAATCGAAATCCACAGGGTCGCGCCGAAAATCACCGGCATCGCGATCAGCGCAGCACAGGCGATCGCATAGCGCGCCCGCGCGGATTTCGCCGCCCGCAGCGGGATCCACGCGAGGACCGCGATCAGCGCGCCTTGCCACAAAAAATGCAGTAAGCTCCAGCCGAGCGCGTCGGCGAGCGGAGAACCGGCAAAAGCGGCGAGCATCGTCATCGCGTTCCTTTCTCGTATTCATCGAGCAGTTGCCGAATCTCGTCGAGCTCCGCGCGCGACGCTTTGCGCGCCGAAAGCGCGCCTAACACAAAATTCGCCTGCGAGCCCCCGAAAGCCCGCTCGAGCAGGTCGCCGGCGAGCTGCCGGCGCGTCCATTCCTTGGTCCGGCAAGGCTCGTAAACGTGCGCGCGCTCGGATTCGTCGCGGCGCAGCAGGCCTTTTTCGGCCATGATCTGCATGAGCTTGAGAATGGTGGTGTATTGCGCGGGCTTGCGCCGGCGGATGGCGTCGTGAACGTCGCGGACCGTGGATGGTCCGCGGCTCCAGACGACCGCGAGAATATCGAGCTCGGCGTCGGTAGGGCGTGGAGGATCGGGTGTCTTGATCACTACGAAGACTTTACTACGAACGTCTTCGTCGTGTCAAGGGAAATAATGATTCACTGCCCCATCATTTCCTTGAGCAGATCGTGGGCGCCGTACAGCTTCTCGAGCGCCTCGGTCATCGCCGCCGTATCCACCGCGACCGTGCGGTTGGTCTCGATGTCGAACACGAAATCGCCCACCAGCGATTCGATGTTGCCGTCAAACACCAATCCCACGATCGAGCCGTCTTTATCGATCACCGGCGAGCCCGAATTGCCGCCGATAATATCGTTGGTGGTCACGAAATTCATCGGCGTCGACAGCCGCAGCTTGTCGCGATTTTCGGCAAAGCGCGGAATCAGGTAAAACTCGCCGGTATTGCCGAAACTGTCCGAGCGGTCCCACAGCCCGTACATGGTGGTCATCGGCGGAGCGATGGTCCCGTTCATCGGATAGCCCTTCATCGTGCCGTAGGAAAGCCGCAGAGTGAAGGTCGCGTCGGGATAGGTGTTGCGCCCGTACACCGCGAAGCGCGCGTGGCCCAGCAATTCCCCGCCCCGGTCGAGCACGCTTTCGACATTGTCCTGCCACCACTTGATCTGCTCGCGGCGCATCGCGTCCACTTTGCGCGCCAGCACGATCATCGGATCGGTGGACGCATCGACGGCGGCCTGGCCGCCCTCCATCAGCTTCTTGCGCGCTTCCGGATCGTTCATCTGCGTGCCGGAAACCAGATCGTGCGCCGTCGCCTGCGGCGATCTCCCTGCCATCAGCGCCTTCAGATAAGGATCGTTCGAGCCCATTTCCTTGAGATCCAGCTCCAGCGCTCCCGTGATGCGCGCCGTTTCGAGATCCTTATAAACCGGCGCCGGCGAGCCCAACTGGAAGCGCAGGCTCTTGAGATCGGCGTCGTGGAAACCGGGCAGGCGCTCGCCGTCGGGCTTCTTGATTTCGGCGGCGTAATCGACGATGGTCACCGCGAAGCCGAAAAGCTGGGAATCCATGCTGTGGAACAGGCGCTCCTTGATGCGCGAGGCGGCTTTGCGCTCGGCTTCGGCGATATCGCTCCACGCGGCGCCGTATTTCGCCTTGAGCTCGGGGTTCTTGAGCACCGCGGCGTGGAATTTTTCTTCGTCCTCGCGTTTTGTGTCGATAATGCGCTTTTCCTGCAAGCCCTGAAGCTCGCCGGTCAGGGCCTTGATCGAATTGGCGTCGAAAAACATGTCCGACGAAGCTTCCTGCTCCTGCGTTGAACCTTCCTTGGAAAATTTTCCCAGCGTGTCGTAGCGGTTGTGCAGCATGGTCAGCTCGAGCGGAAGCGCGCGGTCGCGCTGGAATTCGAGCTGCGAAAGCGTATCCAGCCGCTGCGTCGATCCGGGATTGCCGGAAACAAACACCAGGTCGCCGTTCGACGGTCCTTTGGCATTCCATTTGAGATAATTCGTCGAATCGATCGGCTTGCCGTTTTCGTACACGCGGAACAACGCCATATCCAGGTCGTAGCGCGGGTAGGTGAAATTGTCGTCGTCGCCGCCGAAATAAGCGGCCTGCTCTTCCGGCGCGAAAACGACGCGAATGTCGGTGTATTCCTTGTATCGGTACAGCCAATATTCGCCGCCCTGGTACAGCGTGACCACGTTTGAGCGCAGGCCGGTCTTATCCAGGCTCTCGCGTTCGATCTGGGCGATGATTTTGCGCCGCTCGGCGCCTTCCTGCTCGGGCGTCTTGGCGTTCTGGGTAGCCGCGTTGACGCGAGCGGTCACCTCTTCGGTGGACATCAGCACGTCCACTTCAAGATCGGGCGCTTTCAACTCCTCGGCTTCGGTCTTCGCATAGAAGCCGTTCTTGATGTAATCGTGTTCGGGAGTCGAGTCCTTGGCGAGCTGGCCGCGCGCGACGTGATGATTGGTCAGCAGAAGGCCATGCGGGCTCACGAACGATCCCGAGCCTCCGTCGTTCAATCGCGCCGAAGAGAGCCGCACGTGATCGAGCCACTCCTGGGTCAGCGTGAATCCGTATTTCTGCTGGATGAGCTTGGTGGGCGGGTTATCGAAGGTCCACATGCCCTCGTCCGCCAGGACAAAAGCGGCGCCGGCGAGACCCAGCGCGGCGAGTGTAGCGGGAATGCGTAGATTCATAGCTGCTATTAGCTTAGACCGGGGAAAACCGGAAAGGTAACTGGTGTAACAGAGCCGGCCGGCTCGACGTGAAAATCTGCGTGGAAACCGTGTTTAAACCGCTCCCTATGGTCGCGGCTTACTGTCGGTGCTCAACGGAAAGCCGCATTGCGAGCCGCGACCGGAGGGGGCGGTTTAAATGAAACCGGAGGGAGCGGTTTGAAGAAAGTAAATCAACCTGCCGGATTTCGCCTTAGCCCGCCCCGATTCGCGCCTGTCCCGCCAATTAGTTGTAACGATTCGGCGAGTTTGCGCGTATGATGGTTATTCCCGAGGTTACTGTGACTGGAACGGTTCGCGTACTGCTGCCGCCGTCTTTTTGTGCTCTCTTGCACTGTGCTCTCTTGCACGCGGCTGACGCGGTGACGTTTCATAAGGACGTCGAGCCGATTCTTCAGAACCGCTGTCAGAGTTGCCATCGGCCGGGCGAAGCGGGTCCCATGCCTCTGCTGACCTATCAGCAGGCGCGGCCGTGGGCCAAGGCGATCAAATCGGCGCTGCTCACCGGAAAGATGCCGCCCTGGCAGGCCGATCCGCGCTACGGGAAATTTTCAAACGATCTGCGTCTCGCTCCGGGGGAAAAAGAAACGCTTCTGGCTTGGGTAGACGGAGGTGCGCCCGAAGGAAGTCCTGCGGACGCGCCCAAGCCCCGGGCGTTTGTCGAAGGCTGGCGCATTCCCGCGCCGGATATGGTTTTCGAGATGCCGCAGCCGTTCAACGTGCCCGCCAACGGCGCCATCGATTACCAGTACATTTCCGTCCCCACGCACTTCACCGAAGACAAATGGGTGGAAGCGGTGGAAGTGCGGCCCGGAAATCGCGCGGCGGTGCATCATGCGATCGTGGTGGTCGATTCGCCGGGTGGAAACGAGGAAGAATATCTCGCCGGCTACGCTCCGGGAATGACGCCGCAGTCCTGGAAACCGGGACAGGCGCGCCTGATCAAGGCCGGATCCACGCTGGTTTTCCAGATGCATTACCAGTCGGCCGGAAAGCCCATGACGGACCGCTCCAAAATCGGCCTGATTTTCGCGAAAAAGCCTGCGACGGAGCAGATCGTCGCCATGCAGGCCGCCGCGCACTGGATCGCGATTCCGCCCAACGACCCGGATTATCGCATCTCCGCCACCGAAATCATCGACCAGCCATGCGAGCTGGTCGGCTTGCGCGCGCATATGCACCTGCGCGGGAAATCCTTCATGTTTCGCGCCATTTATCCCGACGGCCGGTCGGAAATCCTGCTGAATATTCCGCAATTCGATTTCCACTGGCAGCCGTATTATTACCTGACCGCGCCCAAGCCGCTGCCGCGCGGCACGCGCATCGAAGCCTCCGCGGTGTATGACAACTCGCCCAACAATCCCCTGAATCCGAACCCCAATGCGGCCATCTTCTGGGGCCCGCAAACCTGGGACGAGATGATGATCGGCTGGTTCGACGTCGCCGTTCCCGTGCACCCGGCGCTTCCGGCGGTTCGCAACACCGGGTTTTGATTTAAGCCGCGCTCCGCTGCACAGCCACAACCGGGAGAGCGATTCGTGTCATAATCGGAACCGCGTGATTCGTTTTTTCAGGCCGCGAAACGCCGCGCCGTTGGGAAGCCTTGAGTCCACTCTGATGGACCTCCTGTGGGCGCACGGCGAAGCGAGCGTGCGCGACATGGTGGAGCGCCTGGAACGCCCGCTCGCCTACACCACCGTGATGACCACGCTCGACCGCTTGTACAAGAAAGGACTGCTCGACCGGCGTAAAGCGGATCGCGCCTTCGTGTACCTGCCGCGCATGAGCCGCGCGGAATGGGAGCAGACGCTCGCCGGCCAGCTTGTCGCGGGCTTGCTCGCCGACCGGCACAATTCGAGCGATGTGCTGATTTCCTGCCTGGTGGACGCGGTCGGCCAGCGCGATGAAGCGATGCTGGAAGAGCTGGAACGCAAGATCCGGCAAAAGCGCCGGGAGATCGAGCGCAGGAAAAGCCAGTGAGCTACGGATTCAAACTCGCCTGTCTTTCGCTGGCCGTATTTTTCCTGGTGCACGCGGTGGCCGCGATCGTGGTGAACCGGCTCGCGCCGGCGGCCATCCGGATTGCAGATCGGATGCGCGCCCGCTGTGCCGCCCGATTCCTGTTCGCCGCGCGGCTCGCTCCGGCCGCGGCCGGGTTTTTCGCCGTCGCGCTGTCGATCCCCAGCTATCTGCGCTTCGAGCCGCGCGCCGAAATCGAGGAGCAGGTGGGTTGGTTGTGCCTGTTGGCTGCGGCATTGTCGGTTCTCCTCAGTGGAAATTCGGCGCGGCGGGCCGTCAGCGCCATTCTGAAATCGCGCCGCTGGATGCGTGAGCGGGAACATCAGGGCGTCGCGCTCGCCGGATTGATCGCGCCGCGGATCGTCGTCGCCGATTCCGTTCTCCGCGCGCTGTCGCCGGCCGAACTCGAGGTTGCCTGCGGCCATGAACAGGCGCACGCCCGCTCGCGTGACAATTGGAAGCGCCTGCTGATGCTCATGGCGCCGTTTTCCTTTTTCCGCGGATTGACCGCGATCGAGAGCGGTGCAAAGAAATTCTCCGAATGGGCGGCCGACGATCACGCCGTGGCCGGCGATCCGGAGCGGGCCGTCGCGCTCGCTTCCGCTCTGGTTCGCGTGGCGCGGCTGGGCTCGCCGGCGACTCCCACGCTGGTCACCTCGCTCACCGAAGGAGATCTGGCGGACCGTGTCGAACGGCTCCTCGCCGGGGTACCGCCGGCGGCGCCCGATCGCTGGACGCCGCTCGCCGTTTCGCTCGCGGCCATCGCTTTCGCCGCCGCGCTCGCGTTCCCCTCCGCGCTCATTCCCGTCTACGATCTTCTCGAACGATTCATCCGTTAAGGGCGTCCATCGCGCCCGGCCCTGGAATTGCATCAAATTGAGTATGATTCGCAAACTCAAAAACGGCGATTATCGGCTGTATTCAAGGAAAAAAGATCCGAAGTCCGGACGGCGCCGGAACCTGGGAACGTTTCACACGCGCGAAGCCGCCCAAAAGCACGAGCGCGCAGTGCAATTTTTCAAGCGTGCGGGCTGAATATTTGACACGAACGCGCCCGCTCACCGAAGTTTGTTAGAATTCAGTTCTGCCGTTAGAGGTTGGGCATCGGTGCAACCCGGAAATCACGAGTCTGAGCGGGCTCCTGCGATCCGCGCGCACATGCAGCGAATTCTCTCGGATCCCATCTTTTCCGGAGCCAATCGCCGCAGCCGTCTGCTGCGATACCTGGTGGAGGAAACGCTTGCCGACCGCGGCAGCGAGCTCAAGGAATCGGTGATCGCGGCCGAGGTTTTCGATCGCTCCCCCGACTACGACCCGCAGATCGATTCGGTGGTCCGGGTGGAAGTGGCGAGACTGCGCGCCCGCCTGGCCGAATATTACGAAAAAGCCGGGGCCGGAGAAGTCATTCGCATCGAGATTCCCAAAGGCGGATACCGGCCGGTATTCGCGTTCCGTGAAAATCCGCCACCGGCGCCACAGCCGCACCGGCGGCCGCGATGGACGTTCGCCCTGGCGGGAGCCGCGGCCGCCCTCGCGATCATCGCGATCATCGTGTGGCGCGCGCGCGTCTCTCCGCCGCAAAGCCTGGGAACCATCGCCGTTCTGCCGTTCCTGAATCTGAGCGGAAATCCCGCCGACGAATACCTGAGCGACGGCATTTCCGACGAGCTGACCGAAGTGCTCGCCGAATTCAACGATCTGCGCGTGGTCGCGCGCACCTCCGCGTTTCAATATAAAGGCAAGGGCGCGGACGTCCGCGAAATCGGCCGGAACCTGATGGTCGGAGCGATTTTGGAAGGCAGCGTGGCGCGCAGCGAGAACCAGGTTCGGGTGATCGCGCAGTTGATCCGTACCGGCGACGGTTATCACCTGTGGTCGCACACCTACGACGCTCCGCTCGCCGAGCTTCAGCACATCGAAACCGGCATCGCGCGCGCTACGCGTGAAAAACTCGATCCCTCCGCGCCCGCGGCCGCGGCCCAGCCCTCGGCTTCGCGCGATCCGGAAGCGCACGATCTGTACATCCGCGCGGTGTATGAATTCAACCGGCGAACGCTCGACTCGACCCGCCAGGCCATCGATCTGGCGCGCCGCGCCGCGCAAAAAGACGCGTCCTTCGCGCAGCCCTACGTGGTCATGGCCGCCGGAGAATCGCAATTGAATACCATGGTGGCGCAGCCGGCCGACTTGAGCGCCAAAAATGCGCTGGCCGATATCGACCAGGCGCTGGCGCTCGATCCCCAAAACAGCGCGGCTCACGCCATGAAGGCGCTGCTGGTCTACACCGAACAATGGGACTGGCCCCAGGCCGAGCGCGAATTCCAGCTGGCGCTCTCCAGCGGTTCGCATGGATCCGCGGAAAATCTGTACGGCTGGTGCCTCATGACGCGCGGCCGTTTCGAGGAAGCGCGCCGGCACCTGGACGCCGCGGCGGAACTCGATCCGCTCTCGCTCGGGCCTCAGCTCAACATGGTCGAGGACTTGATGGACGAGCAAAAATACGCGGAAGCCCGGCGCAAATCGGATGAGATTCTGCGCGCGGCGCCCGCCAGTCCCGTGGCGCAGATGGTCGCCTTGAGCCTCGCCTATTGGCAGCGCGACTGCGACTCGGCCACCGCGCTCGATCGGAAATTGCAAGCGTTTTATTCGAACGCAAAGAAATTCGCATTGAGCACGGTCGCTGCCGACGCCGCTTGCGGCCGCTCCGGGGATATGCCGCGCCTGTCGGCCGCGGTCAAGGCGCGCCCCTCCGATTACCCCTCGCCGTATCTGCTCGCCGGAACGTTCGCGCTGGGCGGCGACGCCGATCACGCGCTCGCGTCGCTCCAAAAATCGGCCCAATTGCACGAGCCGTCGCTGATGCAGCTCAAAGTGGATCGGGCTTTCGAATTCCTGCGCCAGGACCCGCGTTTCATCGCGCTCGAACGCAAGATCGGCTTGATCGAGTGATCATCGCAGCGAAAACCTAAGCGCTTGGGTATAATGGACTGTGCCGACTGTTCTTTGGATTGACGGCCTGCGAGTTGTCGTTTATCCCAACGATCATCGGCCGGCGCACGTGCACCTGACTGGTGCGGATCGTGAGGCGGTGTTCAACTTGAACTGCCCGGGTGGGCTGATCGAACTTCGCGAGAACTATGGCTTCGCTCGCTGGGAACTCAGCCGTATCGTCGCGGTGTTGTTGTCACACATCGAGGAACTCTGCGCGGGATGGGAGAGGATTCATGGTAACGGTTGACGAATTCAAGCATGCGGGCGAGCGTGCGGCAAACGCGGAAGCCACGCTCCCGCGTGTTTTGTCGGCCCACTACGATCGGAAAACAAGGCGCGTTGTTCTACACCTCAGCACCAGGCTGGTCGTGAGCTTTTCGCCTGAGGCCGCTGAGGGGCTCGAAGACGCTCGCCCGTCAGAACTGGCAAAAATCGAAGTCAGTCCGTCAGGTTTCGGAATTCACTTCCCGGAGTTGAATGCGGATTTGTACCTCCCCGCGCTTCTGGAGGGTTTCCTTGGGTCGAAGAAATGGATGGCTTCGCGTCTAGGACGGATGGGAGGACGCGCGACGAGTGCCGCCAAGCGCAGGGCTTCGAAAAGGAACGGAACACTTGGCGGCAGGCCGAAGAAGACGGCGGGAGGCTAGTCGTTGTCACCTCGGTTTGTGGCCCCGTCCGAGCTGCGCCATGTCGGTCGCTCGGCTGACGAGCACCGATTTCTGGCGGATCGGAAAATACTCACCGCTCCGCGGCAATAATATGCGAGACGCGAAAACCACAAGTTCGTTTCCGGGCGCAAGCTGCCCTCGCCAAAATGCGGTGCAAAGGCTGCCGTCTGTTTCGATTGCCGGCATCTCAAACGTCCGACCGACTCGTCCCTTCCAGACGCGGTTTACCCGAAAAACCACGATTCGATTATCAAAAGGACCCTTGAAGCCTTCGACCGTCCCTTGGAATACGGCCTCGGAATGGCGTTTCGCCCATTTGACGGAAAACGGTGCGTCGTCGCACTGTGCGAACAGGGACGTGTATGCGAGCGCAAAGAGCAGCGGCCGCGCTACCATACTTCGTATTTTAAAGGGCGGATTCGCTGATTCGCAGTCAAGCCTTTTTCACCCGCTTGACCTCGATCACCGGAATCAGCGACTGCGCCTGCTCCACCGGCGCCGAGCGCGAGCGCTGGTTGATTTCCGTGTTCAGGCTCGATACGAACTGCTCGATCTGGCGCTGCATCTCCGCCATCTTTTCGCGCATGTTGAGGATAATCTCGACGCCCGCCAGGTTCACGCCCAGGTCGCGCGTCAATTTCAGGATCACTTCCAGGCGCTCCAGATCTTCATCGGTATACAGCCGCGTATTTCCGTCGCTCCGCGAAGGTTTCAATAAGCCTTCGCGCTCATAGAGGCGCAGCGTCTGCGGATGGATCTGATACTGCTCGGCGACGGCCGAGATCATGTAGGCGGCCTTGCTACGTTTTTTCATGGGACGCGTTTCTTCATCCTCATACCTTCGCCCAGATTTCCCCGCGCGGATCTTCCGGATGAAGCTTGGCGTATTCGCGCAGCAGCTCCTTGGTGCGCTCGTCCTGCACCAAGGGAGCTTCGATTTCGACTTCCACAATCTGATCGCCCCGCTGGCCGCTGCGCGAATTGAGCACCCCTTTTTCGCGCAGGCGGAATTTCTGGCCGTTTTTGGTGCCTTGCGGAATTTTCAAAAGCGCCCGCCCGTCGATCGTCGGCACCTCGATTTTGGTCCCCAGGCCCGCTTCATCGATGCGCACCGGAACCGTGATTTCGATGTCGTCGCCGTCGCGGCGGAAAAACGGGTGCGGGTCGACACGAACCGTAATGTACAAATCGCCCGATGGCGCGCCCATCGTCCCCGCGTTCCCTTTTCCGGCGACGCGCAAACGCGAGCCTTGCTGCGCGCCCGGCGGAATGCGCACTTCGACGCTTTCCGTAGTGGAAATCCGGCCGTCGCCGTGGCAGGTCGGGCACGCGTTTTTCAAGCGCCCCGATCCTCCGCAGCGCGGGCACGTCAGGCTGAAGCGCATCGCCCCGGCTGCCTGCGTGACCGTGCCGCTGCCGTTGCATTCGGGACAAACCGTGGTGGTCGACGTTCGAGCCTGCCCGCTTCCGCCGCAGGTCGCGCACACTTCCTGGCGCGTGATGTTCAGCCGAACCTGCGTTCCGCGGATCGCCTGCCAGAAATCGATGTTCAAACCGTATTCGAGGTCGGAGCCTTTTTCGGGCCGCGGCACCGCTTCCTGCGCGTTCTGCCGCCCGAACCACTGGCTGAAAATATCCTGAAAATTGGCGGATTCCTCGGCCGGCCTGCGCCCCGCTCCCCGCGAAAAAGCGTCGCCGAAATCGAATCCTCCGAAATCCATGTGCGGGGGTTGACCGGGGCCTCCTGCGCCGCCCGGTCCGCCCGGCATCCCGTTTTCCGAATAGAAGCCGTACTGATCGTACATCGACTTCTTTTTCGGATCGCTCAGGATGTCGTAAGCTTCCTGAACCTTCTTGAAGCGGTCCTCGGCCGCTTTATCCCCCGGATTCAGGTCCGGATGATGCTTGCGCGCGAGCTTGCGATACGCCTTGCGAATATCGTCTTCGCTCGCATCGCGCGCAACGCCCAGAGTTTGATAATAATCCGGTTGAGCCATGGCAGTGGCCAGTGGCCAGTTGTCAGTGGCCAGTGAGTCGAACTGTTACGGACCACTGGCCACTGCACACTGACCACTTACTTCTTCTTCTCGTCGACGTCGACGAATTCAGCATCCACCACGTCGTCCTTCTTCTTCTCTTCTTTGGGAGCTCCCGCGCCATCGCCGCCGCCTGCAGTCGGACCGCCCTGCGGACCCCCCGTCGACGACTTGTACATCGCCTCGGCCAGCTTGTGGCTCGCCTGCGTCAGATTATCGACGGCCCGGTTGATCTCGTCGATCGAGCCGCCGCTCATCGCCTTGCGCGCGCCCTCCAGCGCCCGTTCGACGTTGGCCGCGTCCTCCGCGCTGATCTTGTCGCGATGATCCTTCAGCATCTTCTCCACCTGGTACACCATCGAGTCCGCGCGGTTGCGCGCGTCGATCTCGTCTTTGCGCTTCTTGTCTTCGGCCGAATGCGATTCGGCGTCCCGCGCCATCTTGTCCACTTCGTCCTTGCTCAGGCCCGAAGAAGAGGTGATGGTAATTTTCTGCTCGTTGTTGGTCGCCTTGTCCTTCGCGGTGACGTTCAGAATTCCGTTCGCGTCGATATCGAAGGTCACTTCAATCTGCGGGATTCCGCGCGGCGCCGGCGGGATCCCGATCAACTGGAACACGCCCAGCATGCGGTTGTCCCGAGCCATCGCGCGTTCGCCCTGATACACCTTGATCTCCACCGAAGTCTGATTGTCCGCCGCCGTCGAAAACACTTCACTCTTGCGCGTCGGAATGGTGGTGTTGCGGTCGATCAATTTCGTGAATACGCCGCCCAGCGTCTCGATGCCCAGCGATAGCGGAGTCACGTCGAGCAGCAGCACGTCCTTCACTTCCCCGGCCAGCACGCCGCCCTGCACCGCCGCGCCCACCGCGACCACTTCGTCCGGGTTCACACTGCGGTTGGGTTCCTTGCCGAACAGGTTTCTGACAATCTCCTGCACTTTCGGTATGCGCGTCGATCCGCCCACCAGAACCACTTCGTCGATCTGGCTGGGCTGCACATTCGCGTCCGCCAGCGCCTTCTTGCACGGCTCGATCGAACGGTCCAGAATATCGGCCACCATCTGCTCGAAGCGCGCGCGCGTCAGCTTGATCGCCAGATGCTTCGGACCGCTGGCGTCGGCGGTCAGGAACGGCAGGTTCACCTCCGTCTCAAACAGCGTGGAAAGCTCGATCTTGGCCTTTTCCGCGGCTTCTTTGAGACGCTGCAGCGCCATCTGGTCCTTCGACACATCGATGCCCTGATCGCGCTTGAATTCGGTGATCAGCCAGTCGATAATGCGCTGGTCGATATTGTCGCCGCCCAGGTGCGTGTCGCCGTTGGTCGATTTCACCTCCACCACGCCGTCGCCCACTTCGAGAATCGAAATGTCGAACGTGCCGCCGCCGAAATCGTACACCGCGATGGTCTCGTCCTTTTTGCGATCCAGGCCGTAGGCCAGCGCCGCCGCCGTCGGCTCATTGATGATGCGCATCACTTCCAGGCCGGCGATCTTGCCGGCGTCCTTGGTCGCCTGGCGTTGCGCGTCGTTGAAGTACGCCGGCACCGTGATCACCGCTTTAGTCACCTTCTCGCCCAGATACGCCTCCGCCGCTTCCTTCAGCTTGGTCAGAATCATCGCCGAAATCTCCGGCGGCGAATATTTCTTGCCCTGGACTTCCACGCGCGCGTCGCCATTTTCCCCGCGTACTACTCTATACGGAACCAGCTTGGTCTCTTCGGTGACTTCGTCGAACCGCCGGCCCATGAAGCGCTTGATCGAGTAGATCGTGTTTTCGGCGTTGGTGACCGCCTGCCGCTTGGCGACCTGGCCCACCAGCCTCTCCCCACCCTTCGTGAATCCGACCACCGACGGCGTCGTTCGCCCCCCCTCCTGGTTCGGAATCACCACCGGCTGGCCACCTTCCATGACGGCAACCACGGAGTTGGTGGTACCCAGGTCGATTCCAATGATCTTGCTCATAATATTGGACTTCCTTCCTTTTCCAAACTCTCGGCTCCTATTTAGCCTACTGCTAGTATGCAATCTTAGTGAATCATTGTCAAGCTTGTATCGATGGTAGGCTGTATCTAATTGAAAATGTGGATAAAAAAAACGTGAAGCAGGCGTTCGTTTCCGGCTAGGCTTTCATGCCGGAACCGAACGCCTGTCTTCACGGTTCGGAGGACATTCTGTGTTTGAATCTCTAGTGGCGCGACCATCGAAAAACTCTCATGGGAAAATCAGCCCTGCTCCGCCGGAAGCCGCGCACACGTGGATTTCGGGTGCTTTCGCCCACTTCTGCCGATATCGTGAGCTGAGCGCGCTACTAAACTCGCCGAGCGCTCCCGCGCGAACGAAATTCACCGTCGATCCGCCGAACCCTCCGCCCGTCATCCGCGCGCCCACAACACCCGGCAGTCCCACCGCGGTCTCGACCAGAAAATCCAGCTCGGGCGAGCTGACCTCGTAATCCTCGCGAAGGCTCGCATGCGATTCCACCGCAAGCCGGCCCATCGCTTCAAGATCTCCGCGCGCCGCCGCGCCGGCGAACGCCTCGACGCGCGCGTTTTCCGTGACCACGTGCCGCGCGCGCCTCAAGCCAACCCCCTCCAGCCTCCCAAGATCGTCCACGCTCGCGTCGCGCAGGCTGGCGACGCCCAACTCACGCGCCGCTTGGGCGCATTCGGCTACGCGAGTGCGATACGCCGAATCGCCCAGCTCGTGTTTGACCATCGAATTCACTGCGACAATCGCCAGCCCAGCCGGCAGCGTCACCGGGCGCCAGTCGAGCGATCGGCAATCGAGCAAAATCGCCGCGCCTTTCCGCCCGTTCGCCGAAACGAACTGGTCCATGATGCCGCAGGGAACGCCAACAAAACCGGTTTCGGCGAAATGGGCGATTTCAGCAACCTCGGCCGCATCGCGCGCGCCGCCCAGCGCCAGCGCCGCCGCCACTCCCAGCGCCGCGGACGAGCTCAAACCCCCGCCCATCGGAACGTTGGACACGATCAGCACCCGCGAGCCTGCCATCCGCACTCCGCGCCGCGCCAGCGCCCATGCAACGCCCGCGATCCGGTCGGACCAATCCCCGCGCGGCGCATCGATCTCGCCGATGCTCCATTCCGCGCTCTGCTTCAGCTCCTCGGAATAGACCCTCAGCCGATCGTCCTCCGACGGCGCGGCCGCCACAATCGAGCGTAGATCGATCGCCATCGGAAGCACCAGGCCCAGGTTGTAATCGGTGTGCTCGCCGATCAGGTTGACGCGACCCGGCGCTTGCGCGATGCGGGGTTGCCGGCTCGACGGATACAGCGCGGCGAACCGGCTCAGGATTTCCGGAACGCCAGCCACAACATCACTCCGCCGAAAACCAGCATCGCAATCCCGCTGTACAGATTGACGCGAGCTTCCGTCAGCGGCGCCTGCATCCCCGGCATCGCCACCAAAATGATGCCGAGCAACGTGAAGAACAATCCGATCGGAATGCGCAGATCAGTCATGGTCACCTGAAAATCAAGTTAAGCGCCACCAGCGCCGCGCCGACAACCATCGCCAAAGGCGCCGGCCGCTTGTACCACCGCTCCCGCGGGTCGTGCGGAATTTCGGTCAGTCCGTACACCAGCCCGCGAAGCTCGGTTTCCCCCTTTGGCCGCGTCGCAAGGCTCACCACTATCGTGACCAGAAAGCAAGTCGACCATGCAAAGATCGCGATCCAGAAATTCTGCGCCATCGTGGACGGAAACTGGTGCAGATTCGCGATCCAGCCGCCTTTGTTTTCGGCGACCGTCAACCCGTGCGTCGCCGCGGCGGCCGCGGTTCCTGCCAGCAATCCCGTAAACGCTCCATGCCCGGTCGATCGCTTCCAGAACATGCCCAGCAAAAATGTCGCGAACAGCGGCGCATTCACGAACGAAAACACCAGTTGGAGCACGTCCATGATGTTGTTGTAACGCTGCGCCAGATACGCCGTTGCAATCGAAAGCGCCACGCCCGCCACCGTCGTCACGCGGCCGATCCACAGATAATGCGCGTCGGGCGCGTTCGGCCGAATATGGCCCTGGTACAAATCGTAAGTGAAAACCGTGTTGAAAGCGGTGACGTTCCCCGCCATCCCGCTCATGAACGACGCCATCAGCGCCGTGAGCCCCACTCCCAGCATTCCGGATGGATAGAACTGCGCCATCAGCGTCGTCAGCGCCTGGTCGTAATCGAGCCCGCCTTCCTTGGGCGGAAGCGCATAGCCGACATGCATGCTCGCCAGCGCCATCGCGGCGATTCCCGGAATGATCACGATGAACGGCATGATCATTTTCGGAAACGCGGCGATCAGCGGCGTGCGCCGCGCCGCCGACATCGAATTGGCCGCCATGGCCCGCTGGATCACCAGAAAATCCGTGCACCAGTAACCGAACGAAAGCACGAATCCGAGCCCCGCGACGATCCCAAAAACCTCCACTCCCATCGGATTTTCGCTTGCGCTGGTCGAATAGGCCCAGGTGTGCGTCATCACCGCCGGAAGCCGCGCGGCCATTCCGCTCCATCCGCCCGCGCGCATTACCGCCACCATCGCCAGCGGCGCGAATCCCAGCACGATCAGGAAAAATTGCAGAACTTCGTTGTAAATCGCGCTGGTCAACCCGCCCAGAAACGTGTACACCAGCACGATCGCCGCGGAAAGCAGAACGCTGCGCGTAAAATCCCAGCCCAGCACCAGCTCGAACAGTTTTCCCAGCGCGTACATCGAAACGCCCGAGGAAAACAGCGTCATCACCGCGAACGTCAGGGCATTCAGCGCGCGCGTTTTTTCGTCGAAGCGCAGT
>JASHWA010000189.1 GCA_030044325.1 Bryobacteraceae bacterium | reverse complement strand
AGCCGACGCGCCCAGGAAGAGTGCAATAGGGAAGAACCTCATGACCTCTTATCGTACCTGCGTGGCGGGACGCCCGCCGAAGTCGCGCTGCAACCTAATGGTTCACGCACGCGTTTCCGGACGGAAGCTGCCGCGAGACGGTCGCGAGGTCGACAAAGTTCACAATACCGTCGTTGTTCACGTCGGCGCGAAGGTCGAACCCGGCCTCGCCGGCGGACTTGCCGTACGACGCCTTCACGATCGCGAGATCTTCGCAGTTCACCGTCGAATCGCCGTTCACATCGCCCAGCACCGATCCGTTCACCAGTCCGTAAACGACAAGCTGATTGGAGAACGTCGGAACATAAACCTTGCCGTTGACCGTAATCGGGAGCCCAAAAATGGAGGGCGACCCGAGCGCGTCGCGTGTAAGATTCTGGTCGCTGTTCCAGAGCTCATGGGCGACATTACCCGCGTCGTACGCATGCAGGGTGCCGACCCACGGTGGGGCGCCCGGGCCGAAATACAAGCCGTCATCCGGGGTGTCGTTGGTGACCGCCCACAGAATCCCGGTTCCTGGCGTTCCCTGATAGGAACTTAACTCCAGGGCGCCGCCGGGATAGTAGGCGGACGAAGACCCCATCCCGACCGGCGTGGTATTGAAAACCCCGCCGCTGAACTGGTACGCGCGCAGAATGTCGTGAACGCCCCAAACATACAGGACGGGCGTGGAAGCCGTCGGCCAGAACACCTGGCCCATAATCTGGGCGCAACCCTGATCCATGTAGGGAAGCACACACCCTGAAGTGGCCGTGAACTCTTGAACGACATTGGTATCGCCTGTCGCCAGGTGGCCCATGTTGGTCGTGGAAAGCAGGTAGATGATTCCGGCCTTCGAGCCGCCAAACACGAGGTCGGTTCCCGAAATGAGGATTGGGCCGGTGGAGCTCAGATCGTAATCCACCGCATTGAAGGACTCCCACGCGCTCGGCGTGAACCAGTCCGCAAGAGTCAGCCCGCCAGCGCCTTGAGTGAGCTTTAAGAAACTCTCGCCGAAATCCATCGTCCCATCGAAGGTTCCGTTTCCAGTCTCCAAATAGACGACGCCCCTGGAATCCACCGCCGGAGCCCGGCCAGATTGCCAAATACCCGCGCCCGTGCCATCTTCCCAAGGATTGTTGGTTGCATCGTTAAAGATGCCGGTCTGATTCAGCGTGTTGGCGTTATAGCTGAAAACCCAGCCGTGATATGGAGGATTGTCGCGGTCGGCGGAGAACGCGAATACCACATTATTTCCGCCAGCTACATTTGCGGGGTTCGCCGATAGTGCAAGGCCGGTTCTCTGCACCTCGTAATTCGCATCAAAGGTGATCACGCCATCCATCGAGTCGCCCGACGTGCCAGCGACGCTGCCGGAAATCACCACAGGGCCGCCAAACTTCTCCGCGCCCGTCGTAATGTCCAGCGCGTGCAGCCGGTAGACTCGCGATCCGTTTTCAAAGGTCGCCGCGATCACATAGAGCGTTCCCAAACTGCGCACGATCAGCGGCGTGCTGAGAATGCCCACACCGGTGGTCCATCCCGAATCCAGGACGTACGCTCCCAGGTTCGTCGACCAGATCGGTGACGAGGCTGTGGGAAGGTCGGCATTGAACGCATAGACATTGTTGTGGCTGGTCGCCACGTAAACTACGTTTACGGTTGTCGAGCCGACCGTCAACCCTTCCAAATACAGCGGCTGCGCGAAAATCGCGCCATCCACCGTCCTCGCGAAGAGCTTGCCGAACCTGGCAACGTTGACGTTTGAGGTAGTCAGTAGGATTTCCGAGCCGTAGGCCATGGTGCGTGAAGAATCGATCTGGGCCGTGGTAATGTCGCCAGCCCGAACCGGCCCTGCGCCAATCCAGGCCAATGCTGTGGCGAAGACGACGAAATCGCGCGAGCACATACGAGGACTCACGAATTTTCCTCCTGATTTGTAAAATACCACCGCCGCGTGCATCGTCGGGGAAAATCGGAGAATCGGGGACAGTCGAGATTTGGCCGATCGATCGGTTGCGGCCTTATCCCCGAAACCCTCGCAAAAACGACGCGGCGGTAGGTTGAGGGTTGCGATCGTCGTGTCCGGGGCAGCGACAGATGTATCCGTCGCCACATTTCCGGCCGCGCAAGCGGTGGGCGATTTGAGCTGCGAGACTCACCGGCCCACCCCTTCCGCACTCAGTCGACCAGCACGAATGATGCGCCTTACCTCGTCTAGGTCGTAGAGAACCTGGCCAGCGATTTTGTAATGTGGGAATGGACCGCGGCCCAAGGAACGGTCTTTCTGAAGCGTGCGAACGCTGCGCCCGGTAAGCGCCGCGTCGCACCGCGGTCCTGGGTGGGTCTGAGGTCGAACGTCTGCTCACTGCGATGAAGGTTCAACCACCGAATCGCCGCTTGCGTTGAGCGCCAGCAGCGAGGCCGGCTTCCATCGCAACGTGATCTTGTCGCCTATCAGGAACAGACGTGGAGTCTGCCACGAACCGGTCTGATCCTTGCCAAAGTCGCTCGAAACCGTGAATCCTGGAGCATCTACAGAGACGTGCGTGTGCCGAAGTAGAAGTGCACAAAAAGATTGTCCGGCAGAAAAACCGAATACTTCAGCTCGACCGAAATTTGATTCGCCTGGTCCGAGCAATCTTTTGTCAGTCCGAAGCACCAAGATCGCCGGGTTTTCGTCATCAGCCTTCCGATTGTCAGGGTAGCGTTGGGAGCCGTCGTTCGTCGTGATGACAATATGATCGACAGAGGGTTTCTCAGCTTCCTCGAAGGCGAGCATCGACTCGTGCTCAACTATTGTGGTGCACCCCATTTTTTGGACAGAAAAGTAGGCCTTTCTTAGATGGTGGAGCGGCATTGAAAATGAAGGAGAGTCAATGCCCCGAACCCGGAAGAATCACCCGCCCAGCCTGAAGGCGAAAGTCGCCGTCGAGGCGATCAAGGCGCACAAGACGGCGGCCCAGATCGCGCAGATGTTTGGCGTCCATCCCACCCAGGTGGGCGGCTGGAAGAAACAGGCGCTGGCCGGCTTGGCCGATATCTTCGGCAACGGTCGCCAGCAGATCCGCCGGCAAGCCGACGCCGAGAAGGATGAACTGTACAAGCAGATCGGCCAGTTGAAAGTGGAGCTGGACTTTCTCAAAAAAAAGAGCTGGCCTCCTCGACTGAAGACAAACGCCTATGGATCGATCCCACGCATCGGCACCTCAGCATCCAGCAGCAATGCGAACTGATGGGCGTGCCGCGCTCGACCTATTACTATCAACCGCGGCCGGAGAGCGCCGAGAACCTCCGCCTGCTGCGCAAGCTCGACCAGCTCTACATGGACTGCCCGTTCTTCGGCAGCCGCAAGATGGCTGTCGAACTGAGGGTGAACCGGAACCGTGTCCAGCGGTTGATGCGCATCCTGGGCATCGAAGCGCACTATCCCAAGCCCCACTTGAGCCGCCCGGCGCCAGGCCACGAGGTCTATCCATACCTGCTGCGTGGCGTCGCGATCGAGCGGCCCAATCAGGTCTGGAGCACCGATATTACTTACGTTCCGATGCAGGGCGGGTTCCTCTACGTGGTCGCGTCATGGATTGGTTCAGCCGTTACGTGCTGGGTTGGGAACTGTCCAACACCATGGAGACCGGCTTCTGCCTGGCGGCGCTGGAGAGAGCCTTTCGTTTCGGCCAACCCGAAATCTGGAACTCCGATCAGGGTTCGCAGTTCACCGCCGCCGACTTCCTGGCTCCGCTGAAGCAGCGCGGGATCGCAATCAGCATGGATGGCCGCGGCCGTGCCCTGGACAGCGAGTAATTGACGCACCTCCACACCGAAGTCCACCTAATGAACTTCGGCTCGCAACACTACATGCGCTAGTTGACAACTGAATTTTGCGCCGCCCAGAGAGCCGCCGCAGCCCGCGTGGAGACGCCAATCTTGGTGTATACGTGCTGGATATGATGGTCCGCGGTCTTGGGAGAGATGTAGAGCTGCTCGGCGATCACCTTTGTCGAGAACCCCTTGGCGGCCAGGCGGAGGACCTCGATTTCCCGCTCGGAAAGTCCACCCGGATTTGCTGCCCGCCGTCCTCGGGCCTCGCTATGTCCCGCCGCAACTAACACGGCATTTGCGGTTCGTTTGTCGAGAACGCCCCGTGTGACCATGCTGCACATTTCTGAAGCCGCGTCCGCCGCGGAAAACCGGGGGCGATCGGCACGATCCGCCGTGAGGCCGGCGTAAATATCGGCCGCCACCAGAATGCCGGCGTTCGGATCCAAGGCGTCCGCCGGTAATCGCTTGTAATAACCGGATCCGTCGGCGGTTTCGTGATGCGCGGCGGCAAAGCGATTCAGCGCGTCCAGAGACGGGGAGCGGCGCAGCATCTGCTCGGTGAGCATGGGATGCAGTTCCACACGGTCGCGTTCGGCTCTGGTCAGCGCGCCGGGCTTGTCCCAAATTGAGTTTGAGACGGCTGTGGTGCCGAAGTCGTGAACCAGAGCGGCTCTCCATAGCGCGGTGGCTTCCTCTTCGGGAAGACGCAATTCGCGGGCGGCATCACGGCAAAGCTCGGCGCATTTACGGCTATGCCCTGGCATATAAGGCGACTTCATATCGATAAAGTCTGCGGCGACCAAAAGAGCGTTGTCGAGCTCGGCGCCCTCTAAAAGACGGCGGGGCTCCGGCTCAAGAGCGAGGACATCGGTCCAGGGCTCGGCGTTCTTGAGCTTGTCAAACCAGGCTGGGCCGCACTTCAGGAAAATGTCGACCAAGGTCGGATCATAGGTGCGGTCGCGGCGATCAGCCGCGGCCTGGAGCGCCGCGGCCGGCGTCCTAAGCCGGGCAATCGCTTCCATGTCGTGCGTGAGGTGCACCAGCCGCATGGCGAGAGGAATCGCGTCGCCCTTCGCGTGCGTGGGAAATCCATTTCCGTTCCACCGCTCAAAAGTGAATCGCAAGGCTTCGCGTACGCCTAGCCCGAACTCGACGCGATCGAGCAGCATGTCCGTGACTTCGCAGCCGGATGCGAAATTGTGGACCGCCCAGGCGTGAGCGCCTTCGTGAATCATCTTGACGATCTGCGCGCTCTCCTCCGGAGGCCGGCCGGCGGTGGCAAACGTAATCACGTCGCGAATCACTTCCTCTGGATTCGCAGCGTCATGCACCAAGGTGTGGGCGCGAATGGCGATCTCATCGCCGAACAGCGTCGCCACTTCGTGGGCATGTCCGGTGCAACCCAGGTAGCGCAGCAGCGCCACCCAATAGACGTCGCGCGACACCTGTTTATCAAAACCAGCTTCCTTGCAAAACCACGTCGCCAGCAGACAGGACCGGAACTGGGATTCCAAGGGCTGGCCGAACGCGTTATCTTGCGCAAGGGCCAAGGTTGCCGCAAATTCGCCTAATCTCAATCCGCGTGACGCCAAAATAGGGAACCCTCCCGATGTTTTAATTTCCGCGTCCCGCTAATATTAGTCGTGCGGCAGAAAAACCAGGAATCGATTGATGGGAGCGGTGCTCGAACGAGCATAGCAGACGCGAATGCCGGCGTGGTTCGTCAAGCATTTGCGGCGCTAAACTCCAACAATTTCGCGGCGATGGCCGGGCTCTTCCATCCCGACGCGGCTTGGTACACGCCGGGCCGGAGCGTAGTCGCCGGAGAAGCCCTGGGCCGCGAGGCCGTTTTTGCGCGATTCGCTGAGTGCTTGCGCGTGACCGGCGGAACCTTTCGCGTCAGTCTGAAAGAAGTGCTGCAAAGCAGCGACGGCCGCGTGGCCGCAATCCATCACGATCACGCGGAACGCAACGGCAAACGCCTGAATGCCGGTTGCTGCACGGTTTTTGACTTCGAAGACGGCTTGATCCTCGAAGGCATGGAACATTTTCACGATCTCCACACCTGGGACGAATTCTGGTCCTAACTATTCCAAAGGAGCAATGCAATGAACTCTACCAACTCCCCAATCAAAATCGGCGTGATCACCGACATGACCGGTCCCCTTTCCCTGCTGGGCGTCGCCAACGGCAACATCGCCAAGCTGGTGATTGATGAAATGAACGCCCACGGTGGTCTGCTCGGCGGGCCGCTAAGCCTTCATCTGGAAGACAGCGCCACCACGGACGCCGTGGCGGAGGCGAAAGCCAGGAAACTGATCTTTGAAGATCACGTCGACGTGTTGTTGGGCGGCATCTACAGCTCCACTCGCCAGGCGATCAAGGGCCCGGTTGTAGAGGGAAACAAACTCTACATTTACCCCGAACAATACGAGGGCCAAGAATGCCATCCGCTGATTTTCTGCACCGGTCCGGTGCCGGCGCAGCAGGTGGAATCGATGATTCCCTGGCTGATGGAAAAAACGGGCGCCAGGAAATTCTATTGCCCATCGGCCGATTATATTTGGCCGCACCTCCTGAACAAAAGCCTCCGGCAAGTGGTGGCCGCGCGCGGCGGCAGCATCGTAGGCGAGGAGTACTTCCCGATGGATCACACCGACTACGCGGCGACGTGCGAGAAGATCGCTGCCAGCGGCGCCGAAGTGGTCTTCAATACGATCGTTCCTCCGGGGGTCGCTCCCTTTCTTGAGCAGTTGCATAAGTCCGGCTTCACCAAGCGGGGCGGCCAGTTGGTTTGCACGTATTTCGAAGAAAATATGCTCGGCCTCTTTCCTCCCGAGTGGGTGGACGGCATGTACAGTTGTCTGGACTACTACCAGAGCGTCAACGATCCCTTCAGCCGCGATCTGCTGAGCCGCTACAACGCGCTCTATCCGGGCAGCTCCAAGTTCACAGCGGGCAGCGCGGCGACCGGTTTATTCCGCGGATTGAAGTTGTGGGAAGCGGCCGTGAAAGAAGCCGGATCGCTCGATCAGGAGGCCGTTATCCGCGCACTTGACCACGCGAAGATCACCAACGGCCCCGGCGGTCCCGCGGAAATGGTGCCCGGCCAGCATCACCTCCGCTTGAACATGTACATCGGACATGCGCAGAAAGGCAGCTTCGAGGTTGTCAAAAACCTCGGCGCCGTTGAGCCGAAAGAGCGCGTGCTTGCCACGCAGGCCTGAACGCGCGAATGTTGAGACTCATTCTGCCTCCCGCGCTATGTAGCTGATGGCCTTGCCTGCAGCGGGGTTCAACCTGTTGTCTGGCGGCGGTCTTTGAACCTCTACATGCGCGGTGAGGCGCGCGCCTTATCGTACACGGACCTGCTTCAGGCGGCCGCGCGCCCGAATCGGCGGCGTCGAACCTTCCGCCCGGATGTGCACGGAGAATGCCCGAGACACTGCGGGCGGTCTTCGGGTGAATTGTCGGCAACTCGTTGATTGGGCGGGAACGCGCTTCTGGGAAGTGTCGTTAATGGCACACATCAGGTGGCAAGCCTTAACAAGAAAAGTCCTGTACGGCTGTCCTCACGGGCGTCTTTCAGGTCCGTTGACTGGATCCGCGTGAGCCGATACATTGGCGTCATGTTCAAGACCTCGATCGTTGCGGTTCTTTTCACTTGCCTTTCCTTACGGGCGGCCGACATCGTGATTCTATCCAATTCTGAAATCGGCGCCATCCTCAGTAAGGCGACAGCGAACAGAGGCATGAAAACCGCCCCGGTATCAAATGCGGATCAGCATCGGATCAACGTCGTCAACCGCGTGTCGCCGGGAACGCCTCTCACGCACGTGGGCAACTCGGAGGTGCACTACATAATTGACGGCGGAGGAACGGTCGTGGTCGGCGGGAACATTATTCACCCGGCTGGGGCCACGTCGGGAGCCGACGCGACGATTGAGGGCGGCCAGATGCGACACGTCACCAAGGGTGATGTGGTTTTCGTGCCTGCCGGAACGCCACATTGGTACAAAGAGGTGGATGGGACGATCACCTATCTGGAGGTCCGCTTCGAGGAAGGAAAGAAATAGAAACCCAAACAAGAAGCCGCGCATGAACAGCCAAGGGAGAAGAGTGCGCCGCAACGTGCCCGATGAGAGCCACAACACTCCCCGATAATGGAACACATCAGTCGGACGTAGCCAAGCAATATGGATTGGATTCCCGAAAAACTGCTGGCAGCGATTTTTCAACGGAGCTGGTCATTAGAGGAATTACGAATAGGTAACCAAACCCGGCCGGGCGCGTATCAAGTTGAGAGATGTGGCAGGACCTGCGGTTCTCGTTACGGCAGTGGCGGAAGCGGCCCGGGCTCGCATTGACCGCGATCGTTTCCCTGACGCTCGGCATCGGGGCGACAACCGCCGTCTTCAGCGTCCTCTGCGCGCTTCTCGTGAACCCGTACCCGTACCTCGGCGCCGATCGCATGATCGAGCTGCGCGTGCTGACCGAAAGGGGCGATTTCTGGGGAATCGGCCTCACCGGGCCGGAACTGAAGATCATCGGCCAGGC
>JASHWA010000188.1 GCA_030044325.1 Bryobacteraceae bacterium | reverse complement strand
TCGCCGAGGCTTACGTTTTCACCCTGCCGCCGCGCCCAGTCGGCGTTGATCACCCAGCCGCCCGGCAACTCGCGCTGTACGCCGAGCGAGGTCTGATAGCTGCGTGCCAGCGGGAAGTGCTCAGGGTAAATTTCCACACCCTGCTTGGCATAGTTGATATTGGGATACGGGAACGCGCCGCTGCGCTGGGGATTGGTGGGCGAGAGGACGGCCTGAATGGCCGGCAGCTCGTTGGCGACCAGTGTCTGGAACTGCGCCACGGTCATGTTCGTAAGCGCCTCGAGCGGCAGGTTCGCTCCATAAGGAATGACCGAGCAGGGCAGACCGGGGATGGGGCAGGTGCCGGCCGCGCCGATGTCCAGAAGGCCGGAGCCGTTGTAGGGACCGGCGATGTCGTTGGTGAAAGCGCTGGCGGCCAGCGTGTTTCGCGCCGCTCCCGGAGGATCCACCGACGCCGCCGAGCGCAGCTTGTAATAGCCCGGCGTGCTGTCCCAATAAATTCCACCGCCGCCGCGGATGACGGTCTTGTTGTCTTTAAAAGGACTCCAGGCGAAACCAAACACCGGCTGCATTTCCTTGGTATTGTTCTGCGTCGGTCCCAGATTGCCGGAGCCGAGAATCGGCGCCAGGTACTGAGGCAGGCTCACGCCTTCCGGATAAAATCCAACCTGCGCGTTCCAGGCGAGGCCATAATTCAACGTGAAATTCTGCTTGATCTTCCACACATCCTGGGCGTAAGCCCGATATTGGTTGTAGCCGATGTTCTGGCCGTAATCGTAGGCTCCCGGCAGTGAGGGCGAGCCGACGCCGACGCCGCTGAAAATCGACGCCGGATAGGTGAACACCGGAAGATTCAACATCTGGCTGGCGTTGGTCAAGACACCGTTGGCCGGAATGTTCGGCCAGAAGAGCGGCTGCAGCAAGCTGTACGCCGCGCCGAACGCACTCTTCAAGTATGTCGGCGAGAAGTCGCCGATGCACATCGGGGTGCAGAATCCCCACAAACCGATGGAGCCGGTGGGATTGAGGTCGCCTCCGAATTTCAGCCGGTGCGAACCCTTCTGCCAGCTGAAACTTTCGACCAGCTCGAATCGGCGCGTGTTGCGTCCCTGCGGCGCGTTGAAATTGGGGCCGACCGGTCCGGGACCGCCGCCAACGGTGGTGAAAATGGTCGGCAGCGTGGCGGCCGAGCAAGGGGACGAGCACTGCGACGCAGTCGCCTGCGAGTTGATATTGCCCCAGTAATTGTACTGGAAGCGCACGTCATTCACGATGGTCGGCGTCAGCGACGTGGTCAGACCCATGATCCCCTGGTCCGCCTTGTTGATGTTGTTCGCCCAACTCGAAGGATCTCCCGACAGCAGCGACTGCCCGAACCCGTCGTTGTTGTCTTGCGAGAAACGGAAAAACAGGTTGTTCTTATCGTTGATGTGGTAGTCGAGGCGGAGGCTCAGGTCTTTGCTGCTGTAAGGGCTGTTGTAGTTCTGGTTAAACGACGCAAACGCCGGATCGTTGTTGTCCACGGCGACCGCCTGAACCTGGTTAAAGTACTCATAGTTGAAGAAAAAGAACAGTTTATCCTTCTTGATCGGGCCACCCAGCGAACCGCCGGGATTGCGGCGCGCAAAGAAGGGGTTCTCGTTTCCGGCAACGCGCTGCAGCTCGGGATACGCGGCCATGTTGTGATCGCGATAGTAGAAGTACGCGCTGCCGTGCCAGTCATTCGACCCCGAGCGCGTCACCATGTTGATGGCGCCGCCGGCTGCAATGGGAGTCGCAATATCGAAGTTGACTTCGGAGAGCTGAAACTCCTGAACCATGTCCTGCGGGAAGTTCATGGACGACATTCCGCCCGCGACGTCGATGTTGTCCGAGACGTTTCCGCCGTCGACTGTGACGGCCGTGCGGTTCCCGGCGCCCAGCACGCTTACCGTGAACAGCGCGTTGAACTGCGCCGTGCTTCCGATGCCGATGGTAACGCCCGGCTCCAGTGCGGCCAGTTGCAGGTAACTGCGCCCATTCAAGGGAAGATCTTCAATATTCGAGCGTGGAATCACACCCTGAATGTTGTTGGTGTCGTAGTTCATCTGCGCCGAGGCGGCTTCGACGGTTACCACTTCCTGCGCCGTGCCGACCGTCATCGGCATGTTCACCGTGGTCGTCTCGCCCGCCTGAACCGTCGCCGGCCGGACCAGCGTCTTGAACCCCTTGACTTCAACCCGGACGTCGTAATCGCCCACCGGCACCGCCGCCACGCTGAAAAATCCTTCGTTATTCGTGGTTGCCGTGCGCGGCACGTTGGTCGCTTTATTGAGGACCGTCACTGTCGCGTTCGGGATCACCGCTCCCGTTTCATCCGTGACATTCCCGCTGACGGTTCCCGTGGCGATCTGCGCCACCGCCGTTCCGGCCACGCCCAAAATCAGGGCAACCACCAGAAGACACGAAAGCGGCTTCAATTTCGCAAACTGTCGCAACATAAATTCGATCTGACCCCCTGAATGTTTTCTTGAACTCCCCAACTCGATTCCGATTCCATTCGAAACTGCACCGCCCCATGCATCCACCACGAGAAAGTGGGTAATCCCAATACCCGTACCCGCCTCGCGGCATTTGGCGCAGTCCGTACAGCTGTTCGCGATCCTGAGTGGATACTATAGACTAAGGCTCTTAACGATGATAGGTGTGTAAACCGTGAATTCACCCCATGTAATCTCTGTTTTCCCCTGCCTAAGTCCCTCTTCCTGTGGAAAAAACATCACACACGCACTCATGCGTGGGTGGGTGCCCGCTGGGCCCCCGGCGATTGTACCGACGGCCAGTGGGTTGAGGTTTTCGTCAAGAAATGTAATTGTAGGTAACGGTCCTACAGTCGCGCAGACTGACTTTTTTTGCGCCGCGACGATGGTGCCGGTGCGCCTGTTTTTGCGACAATTCTCCTGTTCCATGACCAGATCCCTCCTGCTCGCCTCGATGCCTTTCCTTGCGCTCGGCTATGCCAGCCCCGACGATCCCCCGGCACCCCCGATCGCCACCGACCGGCCCGCGGTGACCGATTCGAGCGTGGTGGTTCCGGTCGGCACTCTTCAGGTCGAAAACGGCTTCACCGGCACGGTGAGCAGCGGCACGACAACCTACGATTTTCCGGAAACCTCGATGCGCTTCGGCGTCGCCTCGAAGACCGAGCTTCGCTTCACCGCTCCGGACTACTACGATCAGTCCAACATCGTCTCGGGCTTCGGCGATCTCACGATCGGCGTGAAGCAACAGCTCGGTCCCGCCGCCGGCTTCGATGTTTCCGTGATCTTGTCGCTGAGCGTCCCGACCGGCGCAAGGCCCGTTTCGAGCCACGGCTACGATCCGTCCGTGCAGGCGC